>JBLHVW010000120.1:0-12275 GCA_047628775.1 Salibacteraceae bacterium
CGTATGCTTATTCATCTTACCCGACGAACACTGATATGAAAATCACCATTAAACATTGGGACGGAGCATCATGGAATGTGGTAAACAACTCTTTTGTGGACCACAAAATAATGGACATTGCTTATGATTTGAATGATGATCTGTTACTTGCTACAATTTCTGAGAATGACAATAAATTATACATTTATCGCGTGAACATTCATACTGTTGGTATTTCTGAAATTTCCGCTCAAGAAGTTCACATATCACCAAATCCGGCAACTGAAACAATTACTGTAAATTCATCGGCACCTTGTCAGGCTCATGTCGTGTCAATTGATGGTAATACTGTAATCTCGAGTCAGGATGTAGCGATGAGTCATCATATTGACGTTCAAAAGCTCAATCCAGGGTTGTATTTTGTACGCACCATAATGAAGGATGGAACAATTCGATCATCGAGGTTTAACAAACTGTAATATTAACCCTTTGTTATAGGTACGTTTATATCTTCGGTCCTACTTCGCGGTCTCGAAGTGCTTGCGCTGAGCTTGCCAAAGTATATATTCTGACTTTCTGTTCCGGGGAATTGTTATTTACATAGAAGTGCAGCTTCTGCGGAGCTGGGTTAATCCTTTTCTTAAAGATTAGAAGCTAAAACGTGAAGCCCTGCGTAGTTCTACTTAGTGCTGCTTTCAGGAAAAATAAATGGTTATATTGCTTGAGTATATTAGGGAAATATACACTATAGTCCAATACTGACTGAAAAGCGCTATAGTCTATATTACATTGTTGTACTTAATTATGAAAAGAACTATTCAAAATATATTAATCGGAGTAATAGTCATACTGACAAATGTGGCTTGTGTATCCGTAACTAAAAGTGATATTATTGAAATTCGCTACGGCTCTCAATTTGGAATGTGTGATGGATATTGTTACTCTGAAATAATCTACACTGCAGAGTCTGAAAAAAGCATAAGTAAAGCATTGGTTTACAACACATTAAACCCGAAAAAATTGGAGACAAAAGAAATACTAAAAACAAAATGGAATGCACTAATAAGCTCGGTTGACCTTAATGATTTCTATTCACTTGAAACGACAATTGGTTGCCCTGATTGTGCGGATGGCGGAGAAAGTTGGGTAGTAATAAAAACTAGTAAAAAAAGCTATCAAGTACATTATGAATATAGTAATATTCCAGAACCGCTGGCCAAACTAATTGAAGAAATAAAAAACTAAGTACAGCACTGTATCTAGCAAATAGAGTCTTCTTTTTCTTTACCACGCCGGCCAATAAATTGCGTCAAATCAAACTTTATAATTAAATCCGAATGGAGGAAATTATATATTTTCAAGAAAATATGTTAGACTGTGATTCGAAGTTATCGGGAGTTTTTTTCGAATGTTTTGACGGGATTTTTTCACAGCATTTGGAGTAATATTTCGGATGCTAGCAATATCTTTAGAGGACAGTTTTAACACAATAAATCCACATACTTCTTTTTCATTCTCAGTCAATAAAGGGAACTTTTCGCCTAGCGTTTTAAAAAATGTAAGATTCACTTTTTCAAAATCTGACTGAAAAACCTCAAGGCTTTTATCGGCAATTTTATAATTCTCAAATTCTCTGATTAACTTTGATAAATTGGGAAGTAATTCTTCTTTCGGCTGCTGTTTGAAAGCCTTCAATTTGTCTTGTGCTCCATCAATAAACTTTCGCTTATAGTTTAGGTTGGTGACAACATTACTCAAATCCTTTTTTCTATTATTTAACTCCACTGAAAGCAATTCATATTTGAGCTGATTAATTTGAAATTTCTTCTTTTGCCTATTCTTAAAATAAACTATAGAAATTAGTATGATGAAAATAAAAAACACCAGACTAATCGAATAGATGCGGTTTTTAAACTTCGCTTTCTTCTTAGCCAACTCTAAATCTTTTTGATAGATAAGGTTGTTAGACTTTTCTAACTTCTCTTTCCTTTCAGTTAACTCTAAATCTTTTTGAATGTTACGCACTTTGAAAGCTGACAGCTGTTCTAATACTCCTCCATAAGTCTCTTCATTTTTCCGAACACTGTCTTCAAGCATGGTATACTTTTCCATGCAATAATACCCTTGGTCATTATCCTTTAGTTTATGATACACCTTTGCAAGTAACTTAAGTGTTGTAATTCTTGAGGCTATATTTCTATTTTTTAATTGAGACAACGCTAAAAGAATATTTTTTGACTCTTCATACTTATTGAGTTGATAATAGCATCGTGCAGTTAAATTCATTGCATTTAGGTACGAATTCCTGTTTTTTAATTTACTGTGTTGAGCATCTATTTTTGAATTGGCAAGCGCCTTATAATACTCTTCTCTAGCATAAAATACAAGCGCTAAGTTCCCATAAGCCAATCCCGAATTCACGTTATATGCCTCATTATTATTTTTATTTAGGCCAATCGTTATATTGAAATAATGAATTGCCGAATCAAGGTTATTATTTAAATAATTAGTGTAGCCTATATTATTATACAAACCCATTACTGTCGCAGTATCTTTTCGTAATAGAGCTAAATCAGCCGATTGTTGATAGTAAAAGATGGCAGAATCATGCATGTCTACTTGAGCGTAAAAAGGCGAGATCCATGCAGGGCCTTGTTGAGGGAATAATATTTCTGAACTATTTGAAATGCCAATGGCTTTTTTTGCATACTCAAATGCCGAACCATATGCATTAAGACTCGAAAAAGCCTTTGCTATAGTTTGAAAAAGGTAAAACCTGTCAATTAAGTTTAACTTCACTTCAGATAATTCTATCTCTAAGCCCAGTTTCAATGATTTTTCAAATTCCTTTTCCGCGAATAAGATTTGGACAGCAACAACATTCCTATTTGTACTTTTTAATTCATTTATGTCGTCTACCGAAAACTCTTCTTTCGCTTCCTGGGAGAAGGAAAACTGTGTTACCATCAAACCAAGGAAAAGAATATTTAGAGTTATGAATCGCATATTATAATTCAAATGTAATTATTTATAATAGTACAAAATATGAATTGGGTTTCGCACAAACTAATTGGAGAAGAGTTGATTATACAGATTTTGATAAAGAAGTGAAATTCGAATTGCTTATGCAATCTCTTTTAAGACAGGCAAGATTAAATTTATGGGAGGTGCACAATACACTTATCATGTTTGGTTCATTCCAATTTCCGCCTGTATATGAGATGACCCAAAATAGAGAGACAAAACTTTGCATCGAAAAGCAAAAGCCAGAATTCAAAAAGATGCTATCTCTTAATTACTTTCTTTACGGAGGATACTGTCTTTACATAGTATATGCCAACACTTAAAGAAGATAAATCAACAATTAGTTTTGTTTCATTTCGCTCAATCATTATTATGCAAGAGGTTACATCCTGTCCAATGGTATTAAATATTCTAATTTGCTCTAATTCTGATTGAATTCCTTCAATAGTTATTTGATCTTTAGTTGGGTTTGGATAAATCGTTGTTGCTGTATTTTTGATGTTCACTGATCTTATTTCTGAGTAAGAATAATTTCCGTCAAAATCAGTTTGTTTTAAACGATAGTAAGATATATTGAAATAAGGAGAGTTGTCTATTGTGGTGTAGTCTAACAAACTAGAGGAATTTTCCGCACCATTGATTTTGATAACCTCTTCCCAATTTTTTCCATCAACAGAGCATTCTATAGTAAAAAAGTCATTATTGGTTTCTGATGCAGTTTGCCAATCTAAGCGTACACTTTTTTCATTAATAACGTTCGCATTAAAACTTAATAAATCTATTGGCAAAGGCACTAAAAAAACGCCATCTAGACAAGCTGTTTGTACATTTGTTTGACTTCCTGTAGAAGCAGTAAACCCAAAATAGGGAGAATTTGTTCCAAACAATACTAAAGGATCAATAGGGCTATAACTAAGGGTGCCTAAAGTAATAGTAGCAACTGAATTTAACAGTGTAGCTGTTATTGTCTGGGTTCCTGACACATAAGAGATCCTTAATGTTTTATCTAGCCCATCCTCTACATTTGGTAAAGCAATCGCCGTTGGTATGACCCTAGCTCCGGCATTATTACAGAAAGCATCAGGCGTCCCGGCTGGATTTACATTTCCATTTAACCAAAGATCCATATGATCAACAGTAGCAGCAACATTACAGAATGCAGGTTCGTTCGCACTTATTCCGTCATCATTATCTTCTACATTTATAAAAGTATCTGTCTCAATTATTAAAGAGTTATTAATTCCTCCCGCACCTATAGCTCCACCTGCAACTCCGAAAGCTTGCAACCCTGCAGGGTCATTCTGAATAACAAAACAAATCCCATCCGCACCAGCATCGTTACTTCCTAGATTAATCACAAAATCATAACTAAAATCAATAGTGAAATCTAATCGGGAGTCAGCATCCCAAATAGATCCAGTTTGACTCAAAGTTGAAGTATTAGTTAATTGTGCACATCCACTACCGAGGTCAATAGCATCTCCGGTTACACAATAATTTTGAGTTTGATCAGAAGCATCTATTTCATAAGTACTAGTTTGATCATTATTTTCATCCCAGACTCTTATAAACAAAGAGTCTCCAGGCGTTTGAGAAGTCAAAGTAAATACAGCCATATCAGCACTACCACTATCAGCGTTACAATCTAACTCTGTTAAGACTCCTGCACAAGTTGTAGAAGTTGAGTAGACGGCCATAGCAACATCAGTTAAGCCTAATGGGTAGGTCTCTATTTTAATTGTACCAGATGCAGGCACTACTAAAGAAAACCACTGGTCGCCCCCCGAATAATTCCCACAAGAAGGGGCTGCTACTCCAGAATTCGTAAGCCCAGTATTGTTTCCTATTAATTTTGCTCCAGAACAACCTACCGTAATCGGTATCGCAACACAAGGAGCATCTCCTGCCGGAGGGCCAATCACTACAGGGTTAAGAACCGTTGTTACGATTGCCCATGCACCAGCTGTAAAGTCAACCCCCCAATTGTATTGAGATAGAATAGTGCCTCCACTTCCTTGTTTGGTTTGGCATCCGCCCCAAATTGAACTAAACTCCAACTTCGCTAATGCTTGCAAATCAAGTGTTGAGCTAACGGCTGAAAATCCACTTTGACTAAAAGCTAAGTTATCTATCACCATTTGATTCGCATTAACTGCACCGTTAGTAATATTTGCTCCACTCGTAGAAGTTCCTGATCCGGTATTTGTGGGAGCGAAAAGAATGGCAGGTGTTTGGTGTGCATTGGTAAAGGAAACACTGGTAGCGTGGAAAGCTGTGTTACTATTATTTGAAGTTACAGTAACATTATAGCCAGCAAGGGTGTCTGGGTTTATCAGGTACCAAAGTTCCGCATCAATTGTTCCGCTTCCTTGATCAAGAAGTTTTGTAAATGGAGTACCGTTGTAAGTGATAGTTGTGATATCGTTTCCAAAAATACCATTATCCACTGTAATAGAGACTATTAATACCATATTAGTTCCGGTACAGGTGTGTGTCCAACTACTAGTTGATCCAAATCCTGTGTTTGTATTTACACTGTTTTGAGAATCTAAGGTTACCGCTTGTCCATAAACGTCAGACACACTAACGATAAGTAGAATGAATAAAATAGTAAGACTGTTTCTATATCCGAACAGCAATGAGGGGAGGAAGCTTATCATAACGATTATTTTTAATTCTTAATCTCTTTATTGTTTAGATAATTTGAGTTGAGAAGAATTTTTCCCATCAGAAATTTTCACAATGTAAAGGCCTTTCGCTACATCGCTAACATTAAGAGTTCCTTGATAATTACCATCTAGTGAAACTATTGTTTCATACTTCATCAATTGTCCAGAAGTATTAAACAACTCTATTCGAATACTGTTTTCAAACCCAAAGAACGAATACGTAAACTCTTCACTTGCTGGGTTTGGGAAAATTTTGAAATTTTCTATTTTTATTATTTCTTCATACGATACAAGAGAAACTGTTGAATGATTACCTGCTTCTGGGTTCGTCAAATAACAGTCTCCTAAAGTACTGTATTCCCATATTTCAAAATAATAGCTAGATGAGGGTGTTAAACCAGTAACTGTAACACTGGCTCCTGTGCCGTCATACACAACATAACTGCTAGACCCAACATCATCACCTGTCGCGAAAACAGCATTGGCTGTATAGTTTATTCCGTTAGTTGGGCCTGTAGGAATAGTACCAGCTTTACAAACTACCATCACTTTATCTCCATCACCCCTTACCCAGCTAAGATCTATAGTCGTTGAGGTTTCTGCATCAAAGGAAATACCACTGGCTTGAACGATAGGTAGTGTACAATCTGCTATAGAATGAAGAACCATAGCTGAAACTGCCCAGTCATTACTTGTTTGATCCATCCAATCGTATTGTGATGCAATTGCAGCTCCTGATCCCTGTTTGGTTTGACATCCTCCCCAAATTTGATTAAATGACGCTTGAGCTATATTTCTAGGGTCAAGTGTTCCTGTTATACCTGGAGTCGGGTTAAAACCTCTATAGACGAAGCTGTTAATAATCATATCATTGGCAGTGGTTGGGGTAACTGAAGCCGTAGCACCTGTAGTTGTAGCTGAATTTCCCGTTCCACTATTTGTATTACCAATAAGATTACCGGCTGATTGATGAGCGTTGGTAAAGGAAACACTAGTTCCAACATAGTTCATTCCTTGCGTGTTGGAGGTGATTACAACATTATTAGCGCCAGTGGCTGGAGCTATCAGGTACCATAGTTCTGCCTCATAAAAACCATTACCCGTTTGTAGTTGCTTTGTCAATGCAACTCCGTTATAAGTGATGCCTGTTATTTCGTTTGTCCCAAGCGCACCTTTATCTTCTGCAATAGATACTACCAATACCCGATCAGTGCCATTACAGGGGTGCGTCCATGTAGCTATTGCTGGAGAACCAAAACTTGTGGCTCCCTGATTGGAAGCTAAAGCATCATAGGTTACTGCCTGTCCAAAAACCCCAAACACACTGCCAAATAATAGAATTGATAACACAATGAGACCATTTCTATATTGAAACAATATTGAATAAACTGGTTTTATCATAATAATAAGTTTTAGTAGTTAAATAAGATTTACTGATTGTCTTATTCGTAAAGCGCTAATCTACTTTGCATTGGTCAACAATAAAAAATAAAAGGGGGTAGTTGTGGGGTAGTCTGCTCTTTTAATTAAGCCAACATTTTCTGAAATATTGATGTAGGCTTGGAGATTATCAAATGTTCCTGCTCTTTAAAAGATTGTAAAGAATACTGGGCGCCTGATCTTAGTTACGATTATGCAGTTCAGGGGATGATTTTTCCATCCGAAATGACACGAGCTACTATGTTAGCATGAATTATGTTCTTTCTGAAGTTCCAGGCAATCCAATTGAGTATGAAGTTGGTCTTTTAGCCAAACTAGATACTAATTTAGAGGTCGTAAATAACTGGCACAATACACATCCTGATGCTAATATTGAAGTAATAATTAGAAACATAGCAAGTACCAATGATGGGATGCTTATTATTAATGGTGAGCTTTATGATCGGTAAACTACGCAAGAAATCAGTTCTTCCTAATGAAGTTTGATCCTGCTGCGGCTGCTGCTGCGAATAATATTGTTTGGGTGAGAACTTTTCGATCAATCTCAAGTAACCAAAGTTGGCATGATCACATTACAGTAGACGGTTTGCACTAATGGGCCAAACAATCAAATCATCATGCCAATGTCAGCCTATAGAGACGGCAGTGCAGTAATGAGCCTTGATGAAGGGGCCAATTTAATGTGCAACTTCACAGACATCACACTGAATGTTTCTGAAGACACAGGTTTCGATGTAATTAACAACAACCTTACCTATATCGATCAATATTACACGATCTACGATAATATACTTACGCCATACCTTGAAAGTCATTCTGACATCTTGTTATGCGGCACCTATTCATTAGTTCCAGTAGGTATTTCTGAAATTTCCGAACAAAAAGAGCGCGTAAGCATCGTTTCTGAAATTGGCGCTACGTATTTTGAGAATTTATCGGGTGAATCCATCCACCTTGAAATCTATAATCTTCAAGGACAATTGGTATCAAAAGGATCCATAGACGTCTATTGCGGGAAAGAATCCCATCTACCTCGACAGGAATCCTCACGTTTGTTGCCGTTCAGAATACTTGGTCATAACGGGGTAAATATTACCAACTGTAGAGCTTTTCAAGAGCGATATCCTCCCACTTGTGGTCTTGCTTAAACCACCATTGCATACCAAAATACTCCTTGGCTTTATTGAGATCTATCTCCTTGTTTTTTCCCGCTAAAATTACATAATGACGCATCCGAGTAAAACCAGGCGGTAAGATATGCATCGAAAACCGACGAATAAACTCAACGGCACTTAAAGGCATTGTCTTTTTAATTCCCGCTGCTCCATAGTCTTTGTATTCAAACGTGATTTGGTCGTTGTCAATGCTCCCTAAATGATGGTTGGAGACCGCTATTTTGTGGGTGTACCTTCCTAAATACTCAATCACTTGTTTTGGATCAAAAAAGGGGCGTTTGGCATACACCACACAGTCTTTAGACATCACCGGTTTGGCGATGGGTTGTGGAATCGTGATTTGTTTTCGTAAACACGCCAGGAACATTGTTCTGAAAAAACCATCTAAAGTCCATTTTTCAGAATTAGCGCCTCAAATAAATGGTAACACCTTCATCTTCTTTTTTCAAAATGATGTGGTCTCCAAATTAGTTTCCAATATGCTTCAAACTATTTCATAATCAGATTTTTCGGGTTTTTTGAACAATATCCCGGTCCTCGGGTATTGACTTTACCGAACTTGTCAAATCGTTGAAACAACTAAACACAAATTATCAGCGTCTTATTAGTTTAACCAAAACAATGCTACCATGAAGATTTTTTTAACCAGCTTTTTGAGTATCCTGCTCTCAACACTCTCGTTTTCGCAAAATGTAACCATCAACGACCCTGGAATGGTCAGTTGGTTAACAGGTAACTATCCTTCGTGTATGTCGGGAAATCAATTGGACACGACGTGCACCAATATCACAACTGCAAGCTGGGTCACGATTAGTAATAGCTACACAATTCTTGATTTGGATGGAATTCAATATTTCGATGCGCTTTCGACCTTAAATTGCTCGAACAATTCGGTTGTATCCATTCCTTACCTTCCTCAGAACATGTATCAATTAATCATCGGAAATAATAATTTAACGTCAATTCCAAATATTCCATCATCGCTATCGGAATTAGATATTCGCATAAATGACTTCACGAGTTTACAGCCTTTGCCAACTGGCTTGACGCGATATTATGGGGGAGGCAATCCGAATTTACCACTGCCTACCTTTCCAATAAGTATTACTGAATTAGACATTTCGAACTGCAATTTGACTTCATTTCCAACTTTTTGGCCGGCAATTACCAATTTAAGTATTGGTGCAAATCCAAATGCTACATTGCCAGCATCTTTCCCTCCCAATTTAGAATCTCTCGCGATTCACGAAATGGGATTAACACAACTGCCAAACTTGCCAGCTACTGTTATTTCAATCGAGGCGCAGACTAATAATTTTGTGGTATTGAATAATTTCCCGCCAAATCTTGAATGGTTGCGAGTTTCGAATAGTCCCAATTTGGATTCTATGTATAATTTACCAAACTCGCTGATTTCGGTAGGTGCGTATAATTGTGGATTAGAATATTTGGGAAACATCCCTGCCAGCATTAGTGCGCTATACATCTACACGAATAACCTTACAACGCTTCCTACACTTCCTGCAGGAATTGATGATTTGAACGTAAACGATAATCAATTGACAGGTTTCGATTATTTACCGAGTTCAATGAATAGTTTCCGTGCAAACAATAATATGATTACCTGCATGCCGATCATTCCTGATGTAAGCGGAACGAGTCAGTTTAACTTCCTTGGAAATCCCATTACTTGTTTACCGAATTACACAAACGACATGTGGTCCGCTACGCTAGCGCTTCCTTTATGCGCATCAAACGATCCTGTTAACAATCCTCAGGGGTGCTCGTCGGCGCAAGGGGTTTCAGGTTATTTGTTTGAAGATGATAATTTAAATTGTGCCAGAGAGAATTCAGAACAAGGAATTCGAAATGTCCCCGTTCGATTGTTAGACAATGCTCAGAATCAATTGGCTGTGATGTCCTCGTTGACAAATGGACGTTTTTTCCATACGGCTGGACAAGGATCGTATGAAATTGTGATTGATACCTTGAATCGACCGATCGTTCTAACATGTGCAATTCCAGGAGTTGATTCTAGTTTTGTACTCACTGCGACCGATAGTTTGATAGACAACGTTAATTTCGGATTTGAATGTAAACCAGGCTTCGACATTGGAACGACGAACGCACACGTCAGTGGCTGGGTGTTTCCCGGACAAGTTCATGATTTGACATTGGCCTGCGGCGATCTCAGCAATTTCTATAATTTGAATTGTGCGCAGGGAATTTCAGGATCGGTAACAGTCACAATGGTCGGTCCGGTAAACTACGTATCGAACATAGGGGGAACGTTGAATCCTACCGTTTCAGGCTTAACGTTTACGTATTCAATTGCTGATTTCGGAACGGTGGATTTCTTGAATAGTTTCGGCTTGCAATTTGAAACACAAACAACGGCACAAAGCGGTGATCAGATTTGTGTGAATGTCACTGTTACTCCAACTGGAGGTGATAATAACGTGGCGAATAATTCCTATGATTATTGCTACGAGGTGATCAATTCATACGATCCGAATAATAAATTAGTCTATCCAAGTCTAGTTGTTCCAGGATTTGATGATTACTTGACGTACACAATCAATTTCCAAAATACGGGATCGGCACCAGCGTTTAATATTCGATTGGAAGATACATTGTCTGCCGATCTTGATCTCACAACGTTTGAAGTGATCGATTACAGCCATTCAAATCATTATTCATTGGAAGGCAATCTTCTTCAAGTTTACTATCCGAATATCATGTTGTTGGATAGCACAACGAATGAACCAGAATCGAAAGGGTATGTGACCTTCAAAGTGAAGCCACTTCAAAGTTTTGTACTTGGTAGTGCAATTGAAAACGAAGCTTCTATTTATTTTGATTACAATGCACCAATTTTAACGAATACAGCTTTTGTTGAATGTACAATTGAAGCGTCGCTTGGAGAATTGAAGAACGCACTCAAGGTTTACCCAGTGCCATTTGACGGCTATTTTGTTCTCAATGGAGTAGAAGAAATGATGTCAGTTTCCCTTGTGAATTCGGTTGGTTCAGTTATTTGGAATCGAGAGGTGTCAACAACAACTACTTTCAACACGGATGATTTGAAGTCTGGAATCTATTTTTTAAAAGTATCGAACGGGGAAGAGGAGAGCACGATGAAATTGCTCAAGAAATAGGCTCTTGCTGCAAAAAAAACAAAAATCCCAGACATCTCGATAGCTTTCGGAATTGTCTGGGATTTTTAGTTTCAAACTGAATTTAAGCCCGTTTCAAACCGCCTTTGGCAGCAGCGAAGCTAATTGTCAAATCAAGGCTTTTCGGAAACTTAAAGATTAAGTTAACGCACTGTTAATTATTGAGTTAAACTTTTTAATTAACGATGACCTGGCGGTTTTGCAATGGTCTTATTTTGTTATTTCAAACTTGCCAAAGCAGCGTCATAATTTGGCTCGTCACCAATTTCCGGTACCTGCTCTGTATAAATTACGTTCCCCTCAGCATTCACAACAACGATACATCGAGAATGCAATGCATTGAAAATTCCGACTTCGATTTCCAGTCCGTAATCTTTGCCAAATTGCCCTGTTTTGAAATCAGAAAGCATCACCACATTTTCAATTCCCTCAGCACCGCAAAAACGGTTTTGAGCAAAAGGAAGATCGCGTGAAATGCACACTACCTTAGTATTCTCTAGATCCGCTGCAGTTTTATTGAAAGTCCTAACTGAAGTTGCACATGTCCCTGTATCCACACTTGGAAAGATGTTTAGGATGAGGTTTATTCCACTGAAATCGCTCAATGATTTCGTAGATAAATCTACTGCTGATAGTTCGAAGCTCGTTGCTGATGTTCCAACTGCAGGAAGCTCCCCGCTCGTTGTTATTGGATGTCCTCCTAAAGTGATTGTTGCCATGTCTATTTATTTTTTAACAAAGATAAACGATAGTTCGATTGATGGTGATCTATTTATAGACTTTTGCAATGGCGGTATTTTCAATATTTTTCG
>JBLHVW010000121.1:0-12167 GCA_047628775.1 Salibacteraceae bacterium
AACTAATTGACTTGTTCGGTAAAATTGGTGAAGATCCAGGTATTGCTTGGACAAGTGATTTCCCTTACACTGGCGCTGGAGACGAAGTTACTAAGGATCATTCTTTGATTCGTAAGCCAGGTGTTTTAACTGGACAAATCAACCCAACTATTGCGTTTTTCGATCCATTGTTGGAGTACGATTCAATTCCTGCACTAATTGAAATCGGTGGACAAGATTATGGCAATTGGAATTCTTTAGGAGAACACACTTGTGATTGTGCAACTTCAAGTATCGAAGAAGGTGTTGTTTCATCTAAAGTTTCAGTTTTCCCCAACCCGTCAAGTGCGGAGTTATTTGTAAAAGGAGCAGCAAATTATCCAACATTAGTTGTTGTTAATTCTCTAGGACAAGAGGTAAGAAAAATTGAAAAGAATACAAGTGCAATAGTTTCAATAAATCTCGATGGTAGACGTGGGGTTTACTTCTTAAAATTATCTGCTGAAGATGGTTCTACGGTTACTAGAAGAGTAATCATTAAGTAATTATAACTGAGGAATTAATAAGGGGCATTTCGATAACCTATCGGAAGGCCTCTTTTTTTGACAAATTATGAAATCACTCCTACTCATTTTAACGCTTGCAAGCTCATTTTCAATTGCGGCTCAGACGGCAACGGTTAGCGGCACTGTTACAGATAATGGCGCTAAAGAAGCTATTGTTGGGGCAAAAGTATTATTCTCTCAAAAGTACAGAGCAATAACAGATTTCGACGGAAAATACGAGATCAAAGATGTTCCACTCGGAGAATATGATGTGATGATAACAATGATATCCTTTGATACTCTGAGAATAAAGGTTAACGTGAATGAAGTGAACTTTACGAATGATATTATTCTTGGCGGAAGTCAAGAAATTGATGCTGTTAATGTAATAGGAAACCTTGCACAAGACAGAAAAACGCCAGTTGCTGTAACAACAATTGGGACCAAAGAAATTGGTGAAGAATTAGGATCACAGGATTTACCTATGATTTTAAATTCGAAACCGGGCGTACATGCCACGCAACAAGGTGGAGGAGATGGTGATGCGAGAATTACCATTCGTGGATTTGATCAGCGGAATATTGGTGTGATGATCGACGGAGTTCCCGTGAATGATATGGAGAATGGTGCGGTATATTGGTCAAACTGGTTTGGTTTGGATGCAATTACTTCACAAATTCAAGTTCAACGTGGATTGGGAGCAACGAAACTTGCAATGCCATCCGTGGGAGGAACAATGAACATTTTGACGCAGAACACTGGAGGTAAAAGACAAATTAAATTCAGACAAGAATACGGAACAGGTAATTTTCTAAGAACATCGATGTCTTTTAAATCGGGAACTTTGAAAAATGGATGGGGAGTTTTATTCTCCGGTTCATACAAACAAGGAGACGGATGGGTAGATGGATTGAGCACACAAGGTGGGTTCTACTATCTAAAGGTTCAGAAAAAAGTTAAGAACCATGTTATTTCTTTTAGTGGATTTGGAGCACCTCAACAACACGGACAACGCTCGTATTCTCAACCAATAGAGTATTGGGATTCTGATTTTGCCGGAACAGTTGGAGTTCGTCCTGCGGATATAGATAGTCTTGGTAATCGTGGACTTCAATACAATGAACATTGGGGGTACAGAACTGATGATAAAGGAAAACGACAAGTCTTTTCTGAAAGAAGAAATTATTACCACAAACCTCAAGTTACTTTAAAGGATTTTTGGAAGATCAACGATAATTTATCTTGGTCAAATACAGCGTATATGTCAATCGGAAGAGGTGGAGGACAACGTTATTTTAATTCGGCATCAACGATTATTAGAGACGATAATGGTCAAGTAGATTGGGATCAAATTGTTTACAATAATCAATTTAAAACATTATTTGGCACTGTGTTTCCAACGACTGATGATGCCTATCATCAAAGTGCATTGAAATCATCTCAAATTCTTTCCGCTTCGGTCAATAATCATTTTTGGTTGGGAGGATTGTCTCAATTTGATTATAAATTAGGTGAGAAGTGGAACATCGCTGGTGGGTTGGATTACAGGTATTATAAAGGAACACACTTCACTGAAATCTTGGATTTACTTGGAGGGGATTATTTTATTAATGAGTCAGACTTAAATGCTGAAACAACAACGAAAGTTGTTGGAGATAAAATTGCAAGAGAAGACCGCCCTTACCAAAACCACAGAGATGGTTTGGTGCAATGGGCGGGTGGTTTTGGTCAAGCGGAATATTCCTACGGACAATGGACCGCTTTTGCAAACGTTTCAGTTGTAGGTAACTTTTACAAGGGAATTGATTACTTCAGAAACAAGCAAATTACATTGGGAGGTGAAACATATCTAATTGATGATACAACCTCAATTGAGTACGATGGAAAATCTTACAATAAGTTTTCGCCTGAATTGGAAGACAACCAAACGGAGTGGATTAAGAAGGTAGGTGTTACATTTAAAACTGGAGCAAACTTTAATATTGATGAGAAATCGAATGTCTTTTTAAACGTTGGTTATTTAAGCCGAACACCTCAATACAGTAATGTAATCAACAACAATCTCAATCAACCGTTCGATGAGTTGATTAATGAGAACATCATGGCCTTTGAAGTTGGTTATGGATTCAGATCGAAGAAGTTGAGCGCAAACTTTAACGCGTATTATACTTACTGGGAAAACAGACCTCTTCCTTTTGGATTGTCTATTCCGGACCCTAATGATCCTTCAGAATTCATCACTGTTAATGTTCCTGGAATGGATGCATTGCACATCGGTGCTGAATTAGATATCGCATATAACCCAACAAACAAACTTACTATTGAAGGTATGGTAAGTCTTGGTGATTGGACATGGCAATCTTCTGAGGAGATTCAAGTTTATGATGAGACAATTACATTCTATGCAACAGGAGTTCATGTTGGAAACGCTGCACAATCTACTGGAGGCGCAAGTATTAGATATGCCTTTGTTAAGAACGGTTATGTAAAACTTAAATACGCAGTGTTCGGAAGGTATTACAGTAGTTTTGATCCAACATCACTTTCTACACCTGACAATACCAAATACGAATTGATCGATGATACAAATCCAGATTTGGGCTACCAAGATCTTGACGGGAACGCAGTAGCTTTCGCGGACCTTGAAGGAAGAGATTCATGGATCATTCCTTCGTATGGACTAATGAGTCTTCATGCTGGATACACTGTTAAGTTTGATAAAAGTCAGTTGAACTTTAGAGGGAATGTTTTTAACCTGTTGAACTCAATGTATATTTCTGATGCTAGGAACAATGGTCATCTGGATGGCACCAATGATTTTGATGCAAACTCAGCAACTGTTTTTGTTGGTCAAGGAGTTCGATTTAATGTTTCCATCGGTTTCCAATTTTAAATAAGTTAAAACGTGAGCTTGGCTCGCACTAAATAAAATAAAATGAAAAATATACTATCAATTTTAGCAGTATTCGTCATTGTAGGATCGCTTTCTGCTCAAACGGACATTGCAAATGCAAGAACGTTTGGTGTAGGGCAAATAGTTACGATTACTGGTATTGCAACCAACGGCACTGAGCTAGGACCTATTCGTTACATGCAGGACGGAACAGCTGGATTGGCAGCTTACGGTGGACCAATTGGCAGTGTAAGTAGAGGAGATTCTATTACAGTTACTGGGCCGCTAATTGATTTTTCTGGATTGTTGGAGATTTCAACTGTGACAAATGTTGTCAATCACGGACCGGCAAATGTTCAGCCAACGCCATTGCAAATTCCTATTCCTTCTGCGAATGAGTCTTTGGAATCACAATTAACTGAAATTCAAAATGTGACTTTCGTTGAAGTTGGAAATTTTGCAGGAAACTCAACATACACCATTTTTGATGGGGTGAATAGCCTTGACGTTCGTGTGAATAACGGAACGAATTTAGTCGGAACACCTATTCCAACAGGACCGATAAGTATTACAGGATTGATTGGACAGTTCAACGCGAATTATCAAACGGTACCAAGAGACTTGAATGATATTATTGTTTATGTTGCACCTGCTTTCGAAATCAATGTTTTGGTTGAAGGGGCAACTGTACTGAATAACGGAAACTATTTCGTTGGAAATTCATCAGTTGTTAATATAACAATCGAAAATTTAGGTTCAACAAACCTTAACGTTACCGGTCATACATTCACAGGAGCAAATGCAGCGGCCTTCACGTCAAACATTACAGTAGGTTCAATTGCTGGGTTAGGTTCACAGGCCTACACGGTTAACTTTACTCCAACGATGACAGGTTCTTATTTCGCAGCTATTGAAATTGGATCGAATGATACAGACGAAAACCCATACACGATTTATTTCGAAGGGGTTGGAACGGATAATCTTGCGACTGAGCCAACGGCAAATGCAACTGCACTGACTTTCCCGTTACTTGAAGCATACACGCTTGGTGGACAATATACTGCTGGATCAGGAGCGACTAATTACTTGGTGTTAATCAAAACTGGAAGTCCAATCACAGGAGTTCCGGTTGATGCAAATACGTATATGAGAGGCGATTGGATCGGTGATGCGAAAGTTGCCTACAAAGGTTCTGGAACGTCGTTTACGCCGCGTGGAGTTATTGCAAACCAAGATTACTATTTCTCAATTTACGCCTTCAACGGTTCTAATGGATTTGAAAATTATTTAACAACGGGACCTACAACTGGAAATATCACAAGTTTAGGTGAGGATATCGGAACGTACTACAGCGGAATTTCTTCTGCTTCGCCAACTTTCCCATCAGATCTTTCTGTATTAATCAATCCACATACACAATTGTCGTATTTCATTTACAAGCAAACGATGATGAATGAGTTTGAAGTAAAAGATACAACAGGTGGTCAGTCATTCATTACATGTGTCTACTCAGGTGAGAACTTAGTGTTTAATGATCCATTCGATTGGACAGCGACAGGATACAGTAGAGAGCATACTTTCCCTCATTCTTGGATGCACACGTGGCCAGCAGATAATCCAGAGAAACCAGAGTATTCGGATCAACATAACTTGTATCCAGCGAATTTAAACCTAGCAAACCAACCAAGAAGTAATGTGCCTTTGGGAGAAGTAACAGGAAACATTTCTCAATCTTATTTAGAAGGAACTCTCGGTCAAGATGCAACGGGACAACTTGTTTACGAACCAAGAGATTCCCACAAAGGAAATGCTGCAAGAGCTATCTTTTATATGGCTATAGCCTATGACTTTGAATTTGATGGTAATTTTAATTCAGACGATCAGGATCAAGACTTATTGAAAGATTGGCACTTCGCTGATTTACCAGATGACTATGAGATTGCACGTCAAGAATATATTTTCAATCTACAAGGAAATAGAAATCCATTTATTGATTCAGTTGATTTTGCATGTTTTATTGACTTTCAGCAAAACGCGCATGATGCAAACGGTTGTTTGGTTGGAATTGATGAGAAATTGGAAAACAGTTTTGTAATCTATCCAGTTCCTTCAAACGATATCGTTTATGTTCAAGTAAATGGAACGACAATCAATTCATACAATGTGATTGATATGCAAGGAAGATCAGTTCTTAGCGCGGAGCAAGTTGAATTGCCTTTGTTAGAAATTGATGCTACGAGCTTTACATCAGGTTCATATATCATTGAAGTAACGACTCCATTCGGAAAAGTACAACGAAAGTTTATCGTTGAATGATATTAAAATATTGCATAGCGTTATTTATCGGAGCAGGCCTTTTGGCCTGTTCTGCGGTTAATACAATTACTGTTGAGAGCGATTCTGTTGCTGTAACGGACACTTATGCCAGTCCAAATCTTATCGATAGTATCGTTGCGCCTTACAAGGTGGGAATGGATGCTATTATGGATTCAGTGATCGCTTTTTCTCCAAACGACTTTACCAAAGGAAGACCAGGTGGTTCTTTGAACAATTGGTCCGCAGATGTTATTCTAAGTGAAACATTGAAGCTTAACCCGAAATCTGGTCCCGTTTTTTGCTTGCTCAACCTAGGCGGGTTACGAAATCCAATCAGCAAAGGAGGAGTGACTGTTGGAGATATCTATAAATTAATGCCTTTTGACAATGAAATTGTGATGGTTGAAATGCCATTGTCGACAATTCAAGATATTGAAGTCTATTTGAAAAAATCAGGAGGTGAACCAATTGCCGGAGCCAAACTTGTTGAAGGTAAGTTAAAACTGGATGGGACGGATAAAAACACAAAGTCATACTGGATCGTGACTTCCGATTACTTGATGAATGGCGGAGACAAGATGACTTTTTTTGAAAAGCGCCTGTCTGAAGATTATCCAGGTGTTTTAATGCGCGATGCTATGTTAAGTGGAGCAAAAAGTCAAGGAACCTTGATTTGGAGTGATGAAAATCGAATCTCATTTTAAGATGGAAAGAAGAACGTTTATTCGAAATACAGCTTTATTCACAGGAGGAACATTGATTGCACCATCACTGTTTGCTGCGGTTGGAAATCCTTTAGAAGTTATTGATTCTGGAAAAGGATTGAACACATTAACCATTTTACATACAAACGACACCCATTCGAATATTGATCCGTTTCCAGACAATCATGCCAAGTATGCAGGGAAGGGGGGGGTAGCAAGACGCTATGAGTTAATAAAGCAAGTGCGTCAGCAAGAAGAGAATGTTCTATTGATCGATGCCGGAGATATTTTCCAAGGAACGCCCTACTTTAATATGTATGGAGGCGTGCTTGAGATGAAGTTGATGTCGGAATTGGGCTATGAAGCCGCAACAATGGGAAACCATGACTTCGATGCAGGCTTGGAAGGTTTCGTTGCGGCACAGAAGCATGCGAACTTTCCATTTCTATGTGCGAATTACGATTTTTCCAATACACCCATTGACGGTTTAACGAGTGAGCGATTGACTTTACAGAAAGGAGCAATCAAAGTTGGACTGTTTGGAGTTGGTATAGAACTGGACGGTCTCGTTCCCGACCTAAAGTATGGTGAAACAAAATTTATAGATCCAATCGAAAAAGCGAACGAACAAGCGGAGAAATTGAAGGAGGAAGGCTGTGATTTGGTGATCTGTATTTCTCACTTGGGGTATTCTTATGACGACGATAGAGTCTCAGACATCCAATTGGCGAAGAAAACAAAGAATATTCATCTAATTATTGGAGGCCATACGCATACCTTTCTCGAAAAACCCGTTGAAGAAATTAATTTGGATGGCGAAATAGT
This sequence comes from Salibacteraceae bacterium, assembly GCA_047628775.1. Classification (GTDB taxonomy): domain Bacteria; phylum Bacteroidota; class Bacteroidia; order Flavobacteriales_D; family Crocinitomicaceae; genus UBA4466. Next base: position 7,263 of record JBLHVW010000121.1, read on the forward strand.
GTTAATTAATCAAGTCGGATGGGGAGGGATTAACGTGGGAAGGATTGATTTTCAGTTTGATATCAATAAATTCGCGAAAAAAGATGTGCTGGTTGTGCAATAAAACGCTAATTTCTGCTTTATATACTACGTTACCTAATTTGAATTAATGAAAAATACTATGAAGTCCCTAAAAACTATCTGCTCCGTTGTGTTGCTATTGTCAACCGTTTCAACTTATGCTCAAGATGAAGTTATTATTATTGATAGAAAAAATTACAAGCAAAATAAGAGCCGCGACATTAAGAAAAACGAGAACACGCAAATCATTAAATTCTCGCCTTTGCAATTGTTGGCAGGAGAAATCAACCTTGGTTACGAAAGACAAATCAGTAAAAAAGGAAGTATTGATTTAGAATTAGGGCCTACAATTTCCAATATTGGATTTGGATTGAATAACCACTTTATAGATCCATTTAATCCATCTGCAATTGAAAAAGGTGCGTTAGGATTTGTAGCCGCTGTAGGATACAGGTACTATCCATTGGACGAAACAGAAGCTTTGAATCGGTTTTACGTTTCTCCCGTTTTGAAATTTAAATTAATGAACTCAATCTTTGAAGACGGTTCAGGAATTATGACTGATACTCAAAGAGGATCGAGAACAATGACAAACTTCTTTTTCAATTTTGGATATCAAATGTGGCTGGCTAAATCATTTAGCTTGGACTTCTTTGCTGGATTTGGAATTGGTTTGCATCAAGAAACGACATTTTATACTACGCAAGTTTTCAAAGACAACACATGGGTAAATGAATGGCAAGAAATCAATAACAGCGGATCTGTTTATGTTGGAAACATTGGAATTAAAATTGGAATTGGGTCGGTAGCAAAGTAAACCCAACGAATTATATTGAAGGTTGAATCACACCGTTTGGGAGGTTCAACCTTTTTTTATTTATAAAAACCACGCATTTTCCCCAATAGTATATCCTTTGGCTTCGATGAACTTTAACAATTCCGTTTGATCTTTTGGAAAGACCGAGATCAACAAGAGATCTTCATTGATTTGATTGTAATCCTGAATAGTCTCTCCGAGAATTGGAACGTTGAAATTCTTGTAGTTTAAATCGTACCAAGTCGCATTCACCTTTTTGGATTGAAGTACCTCCATCGATAATTTCCCTTTTGTTCCCGCACCTAAAAGTGCCAAGGATTGATCTTTATTCATAATCCGAACAAACCAATTTATCTTAAGTTGAAACAGGGCTTCTTGGTTGTATGTGTCTGAATTCTTCGAAGTTCTCGTTGGATGGTCGCGCCAAAGAAGTGTCACATCGGACAAACTCTCAATAACAAAGCTGTTTTCAAGCCACTGAAAGACCAAGTCATAGTCTTCCGGATAGTTCAATTTATCAAAGAGATCATAATCGATTAAATCTTGTTTTCTCGCAACCCAGTTGGGTGAAGCGACAACACATTCTCTATAAATATGCTTGTAATGATCTTGGTTGTCAATTCTTTCGTTGACCCAATTTTGGTAGTTGAGAAAACCATCTGAAAGTTTTCCTTCAGCGAAATATTTCACCTTCCCCGTAACAATTGTCTTATTCGGAGCGTCAATTATCCGATCGTGCATTTGTTGAAGTCGATTCAAAGGCATTAAGTCATCAGCATCCATTCGTGAAATGAACGTTCCTCGCGAAGTCTTGAGCCCCAATTGCAACGCCTTGATAATTCCGGTGCCATCATTTTGAACGACTTGGATTCTAGAATCTTTGAACGCATTGATAACTTGAGCGCCTTTATCTGTTGAATGATCATTAATACAAATCAATTCCCAATCGGTAAATGTTTGCTGAATAATGGACGCAATGGTTTCTTTTAGCCACGGTTCTGCATTTTTAAAAGGAATAATGATTGAGACTTTCATTGCGAGGCAAAAATGGGGTTTTTAAATTTCACTTCAAAAAAAACGCTGCTCCTAAAAAGAAGCAGCGTCTATATCGTATAGCATAATCTAAAAATCGAACTTTCGAAAAATCGATTACAAATGTATCACCTCACCATAAGCTGCCGCAGCTGCTTCCATAATCGCCTCAGACATTGTCGGGTGTGGATGAACTGTTTTAATTAATTCGTGACCTGTAATCTCAAGTTTGCGAATCGCAACGATCTCAGCAATCATTTCGGTAACATTTGCACCGATCATGTGAGCTCCAAGTAATTCACCGTATTTTGCATCAAAGACCAATTTCACAAATCCTTCTTTGGCTCCAGCAGCACTTGCTTTTCCTGATGCCGAGAATGGAAATTTACCAATCTTCAAATCGTAACCTGCCTCTTGCGCTTGAACTTCAGTCATTCCAACTGATGCTACTTCCGGAGAGGAGTAAGTACATCCGGGGATATTTCCGTAATCCAATGGATCTGGATTTTGTCCCGCTATTTTTTCAACACATATAATTCCTTCAGCAGAAGATACGTGAGCTAAAGCTGCGTTTGGAAGGATATCACCAATTGCGTAATAGCCTGGGATATTTGTTTGGTAGTAATCACCAACAATAACTCTTCCTTTATCCGTCACAATTCCAACGTCTTCCAATCCAATGTTTTCAATATTTGCTTCAATTCCAACAGCAGACAGAACGATATCGCATTCGATTTTTTCTTCTCCTTTTTTCGTTTTAATAGAAACAACACATCCTTTACCCGAAGTATCAACGGACTCAACAGACGAATCTGTCATCACTTTGATCCCCGATTTTTTGAATGATTTTGTCAATTCCTTGGAAATATCTTTGTCTTCAATAGGAACGATAGTTGGCGCGTATTCCACGATTGTTACTTCCGTACCAATTGCGTTATAGAAATAAGCAAACTCAACTCCAATAGCTCCAGATCCAACGATAACCATTTTCTTTGGCATGTCTTTCAAGGTCATCGCTTGACGGTATCCAATTACTTTCTTTCCATCTTGAGGAATATTAGGCAATTGTCTTGAACGTGCTCCTGTTGCTATAATCACTGCTTTGTCAGCAGAATGCTCTGTCGTTTTACCGGCATCATCAATAACTGAAACCTTTTTTCCTGGCATGATAGTTCCAGTTCCCATAAGAACATCAATCTTGTTCTTTTTCATAAGGAATTGAACTCCTTTACTCATTCCGTCAGCAACTCCACGACTTCTATCAACCATTGCACCGAAATCAACTTTACTATCTTTTACAGTAATTCCGTAATCAGCGGCGTGATTAATATATTCAAACACATTCGCACTTTTCAAAAGGGCTTTTGTTGGGATACATCCCCAGTTCAAACAAATTCCACCTAACGACTCTTTTTCAACTACAGCCGTTTTTAGTCCTAGTTGAGAAGCACGGATAGCAGCAACATATCCACCGGGTCCACTTCCAACAATAATTATATCGTAACTCATATTTTCAAAATATTGGTGGTGCGAATTTAAGGATTAATTTGAAATCCTTGATACTCTGGTGCCAGATTCCAATAAACTTAAAGCCATCCTTCCGATTCTTTCTTATTTCAATCTATAAGCTGCTTTGATTTCGTATCGAAGTTTTATTTTCTTGAAACCAGGAGAGTCATCTCCCGAGCCCTGAATGTCATAAGACGAAAGACTACCGTTACTCAACGTTACATAGTTCGAATGTTGTGCCCCGTAACCTCTATATCCTAGATATTCTGGATTTTCAAATTCAACCTCTTCAATCAGCAGTGTTTCACCAATTTCCTCTCCAACGCTTTTTGCTAAATAAGTAGCTTTTTCTTTGCTGGCCAATACAGCGTCCCGCTTTACTTCTTTTCTAAATCTTTCAATATCACTGTGCGAAGTCTTCTCGATGTGAAAATTAGTAAGTGCGTCTTCATTTAATTCGGCAACCAACGCGTCCAGCTTGTCAATTGAGCTGACTTTAACGGAGTACGAAACAGACCCCATGAAGTCAGGTTCGTTTCTTCTTCTGTAATACCAATAATAGTTGTATCGCTCGTTTCCTCCGTAATATGAAACGGTGATACCGTCGGATTTGACTCCAATCTTTTTGCAAGCGGCCTCGAAATCTGATTTAATCTTGTCCAATTCCATTTTCTTTCCACTCTTAAAATATTCTGCAAGAGAGAATTTCATGTAGATTTCGTTGGGTGAAATTTCGATTTCGGAGCTTCCCGTGACTTCAATTTTACGTGTTACCTTTTTTTGATTACTGTCTTTGTCCTCTCCTCCGCAGGATGCAAGGGTTAATGCCATCGAAGTGACAAGGAGTCCAGTGATTAATTTGAAATTCATAAATAATAGTATTGGGATTGATAAATGATTCTATGTTATGCTAGTACCACTGAATTAACAGATGGTTCATCGATAAACTTAAAATAAGAAATTCGCAACAATAGAGCATAAAAAAGCCGTCAATTCTAATGTTGAAAAGACGGCTCAATTTCGTAAGGATTAATAGAACTATGGAAGGTATTTCATTACTAAATAAGAGTTTGAAGTCATCTTCATTCCTGCCATATTCATATCGACGGTTATTGTTCCATTCACTTTATCGAACATTCCTTTGTCAACGCTAAAAAATGACGTGATGTCAAAAGTCATATCCGGCATCATTTGTTGCATTGTCGTTGCGCCTCCCATTCCAGGCATAGAGCTCATATCCATTATTCCGCCCATATCCGGCATTCCTTCCATTTCAGTTTCCATATCCATATCCATGTCCATGTCCATTTCGGTTTCCATTCCCATTTCTGGATCATCCATATCCATGTTAATGGACATGGAGCTTGAGCCGTCTCCAGAAGTTCCATTTACATCCACTTTTGAAATGTCAGCATTTTTATCCGTAACCATTGTGTAGTTAATAGTCGCTGTTCCTTCGCTGATATCGACAACGTGAATGTTATTGT
>JBLHVW010000122.1:0-12096 GCA_047628775.1 Salibacteraceae bacterium
AAAGCAGAAGTCGTACGGTAGAGTGCGCGTGATAAACGATTGGGAATCAGAATTCAAAGATATTTTACCGACAGATATTATCATATTAAACACGATTCCAGAAGTTTTTCCAATGGTGTCTGGCGTTGTTGTTACTGAATTTCAAACGCCTTTGAGTCATGTCACACTTCTTGGTCAGAACCGGAAAATTCCAATTTGTGCGTATACGAAAGCTTTTGACACGAAAAGCCTGCTTGCCTTTGATAATAAGGTTGTTGAGTTTAAAGTGGAGCAAGACACCTTCTACATTGCAGAATCCGACTATGACCTTTCACTATTGTGGAAGCCGGGCGAACGGATCATTTTAAAGAAAAACTTGGAATTGGATTCATTGGTACCTGTGAATTTACTCCGTGAAAGATTGAGTACGGCTGTTGGAAACAAGGCGGCCAATTTTGGTGAATTGTATACGTTCAGTAAGAAGCTCGATTTTGTAACCCCTGAATCAGCTTTTGCAATTCCATTTTATTTTTATCAAAAGCACGTGAATACTGTTGGTGCTCAAACAGCCATAAACGCCTTGCTTGATAAAGACAACCGAAGGCGTTCGCAAGACGAAGTGCGCAAAGACTTGGAAGCAATTCAAAACCTTATTTTAAATAATGAAGTCAGTGCGTCTTTGTTGAACGATGTCGAACGAATGATAATTCGGCTTGGGAATTTTAGAAGGATGCGGTTCCGATCCTCAACAAATGCAGAGGACATGGAAGGTTTTTCTGGAGCGGGAATCTACATTTCAAAAACGGGTGAAATAGGAAATCCAAAGAAACCGATTGACGAGGCGATTCGAAAAGTCTGGGCCAGTCTTTGGTCGTACAACGCATTTATGGAACGGGAAGCCTTCAACATCGATCACAGTTCAGTGGCAATGGGCATTTTGGTGCATCGATCGTTTCCAGATGAAGCGGTAAATGGAGTCGCTATAACTTCTAATTTGTACAGAAATGAATACATGGGCTTTGTCGTGAATGCGCAACTTGGAGATGAAAGCGTGGTTCAGCCAAACGGAGGTATCCAATGTGATCAGTTTATTTGCTATCCGGATGAGACTGCTGCTGCGTATGGGAAATCCGAAGGAGGAATTGATATTATCAATTATTCGAGTTTGAACAACGGTAAGTTGGTCATGACGAATGAAGAGATTCAAGAACTGGCAAATACACTAGAAAACATCAAGAGAAGGTATTTGCGCAACCATTATATCAAAACAAGTTACTTCCATTTTGCGCTTGATTTGGAGTTTAAGCTCGATAAAGACACACGTAAATTGTACATCAAACAAATGCGGATTTACAATTGGTAAGCCAATTGGTGTAAACTTTCCCTAAGTCACTCGTCTTAATCTTACCTTTGCAACCAAGATGATTAGAAAAATTCTCACGTACTCCATTACTTCAATTCTTGTTCTGTTTATCGGCTATTACGTCTACATCAAAATGACGGCAGCCGCAGCAGGAGATCAGGCGCCCAATTTTAAAGCAACTTTGGTTGATGGAACTAAATTTCAATTGTCCGATCTAAGGGGACAGTATGTTTTGTTGGATTTTTGGGGTTCTTGGTGTGGACCTTGTCGAAGAGAAAACCCAAACTTGGTGCAATTTTACAAGGAGCACAAAGGTGAAATTACGATTGTTTCAATTGCCTTGGAAAAGAACAATGATAATTGGAAGAACGCAATAGCGAGAGATGGGCTAGAGTGGAAGCACCACATTGTTGAAGTTGGGAATTTTGTTTTTACTTCAGGAATAGCCAAAGATTTTGGTGTGTCAGCAATTCCCGCGAAAATTCTAATATCGCCTGAGGGAATTATTCTAGATGCGGATTCATTCGATGAAATTGCGGAGATTATCGCGAAATAATCATTCTGTCAAGTGGTCTTTAAGCTCGGAAATCGGTTCTTTTGAATCATCGTATTCACTTTCCAATAAAACAACAATTTCCACAGAAGCGATTCTTTCAATTTTCAAGGCTTCGCCCAATTCATGCGTTACGAATTGATGAGCGGCACTAAGCGCTGTTTCTTCATCAATATGCGTTATGTTATTCGCCTCAATAATAAGTTCCAATCGACCATTTTCCTCTTCAAAAACAATGTAGTTCCATGGATTGGCATCAATGTCAACAAGGTCAAGATTGTTGTTGTGAATTTTGAAAATCCGGTCCCAAATTTTGGCTGGTTTGCTTGAATGAAATGTCCAATTCATGTGAGTTGGCGCGTATTCCATGATCTCTTTTGAGACTTTAAATTGATCTCTATCACTGTTTGGCGAAATGGTCAAAAACCATGAGTTGGTACTGTCTAAACCGATATCCCAAGCGAACGTTCCGATATTTAGAATGAGGTTATTCAGCTGTTCCACAACGTGTTCTCGGTTCTTTTCGGTTTCGTTCTCTATGCAATCTTTGATAATGGATTCACTTTTCACAAACCATTGCCAAAATGCCATTATTTTTTCTTCATTCGCGCTCATGTTCTAATAATAACAAAATTAAATAGCTATCCAGTCCTTAATCAAATCTAAAACTATTTCCGGTTGTTCCAAATGAGGATGATGTCCACAGTTTTTAAGCAAATGGGATTCAGACTTCCTTCCAAAATTTTCTTCGATAAGTTGCAGCTGTTTGCTCGTACCGTATTGATCTTCTTCTCCTTGCATAAACAATCCAGAGATTTCAGATGATGCTATTTCCGAGGTGATGTCCCAGTTTTTAAATGTCCCATCTTTCCAGGTATTCGCCCAAGCATAGAACAAGTCTGTTGTTTTTTCGCCGTGGTACTTTTTAAGACCGTCCAATTTTCCTTTTTCAAACGCTTCTATAGCAGGTTGGATTCCAGCAACAGTCTCGGGTTCATTAATTACGTGAGCCGCCATTGTTACAATTTGAGCAATGCGATCCGGGAAACGACTTGCATAAAGCAACGCAATGGTTCCTCCATCGGAATGCCCGACGAGTATGATTTTCTTTTCCTTTGGAACCACATTTTTAATAAAATAAGGCAATTCTTCAAAAGCATAATCATGTAAATACGTCGAAGTTCGAGTTCCTACCAATGCATCAGAACTTCCATGTCCCTGGCGTTCGTATACGATTCCGTTCGTACCCAATCGATCGCAAAGATCCTGCGGAAAAGACTTCCACTGACGGATACTCCCAAGCGCCTCATGCAGAAACAGCAGAACGAATTCGTCGTTGCTCAATGCCTTAGCTTGAACGGTTTCATAATTGAGCTTAATGTTCATAATTTCTAATTGTTCTTTTTCCGTTTGGCAAGGTCAACTTTTGGTGAAAGAAAAAACGGGACTATGTTTCCATAATCCCGTCCATCAAAATATTCTTTATTTGATCTTATAAGTCACAACCATCAATTGATTCTGCTGCAGCTTCAAGCTCATTTTCAGTGTAATTCCCACCGTCGATAAATTTTTGAATTTCATCTTCGTACTTCTCCATTTCTTCGTGAAGTTTCATGCCAGCTTCTTTGTCATCCTCCTTTCGAAGGGTTTCCATTTCAGCCGTTTTCTCGCAGAAACACTTTGAAGCATTTTCCGCAGTTGACAAATCATCGCAAGGATCGCCTCCTCCGCAGGATAATAGCAGAAATACCGCTGCTACTAGAGGTAAAATTATCTTTTTCATAATGTAAAAATTAGCTTCTTGACAGGTGGTTAGTACCTATTCATTAGCCCAGTATAGTAAGTTAAACTTTTACGCGTTCAACGTACACACCAGTTCTTGTATCAACTTTTACTGTTTCACCTGTATCGATAAACAAGGGAACACGAATTTCAGCACCTGATGCTATTGTTGCTGGCTTCATTGTATTTGTAGCAGTATCTCCTTTGATTCCAGGTTCAGTATAAGTGATTTCCGTAACAATGTGCATTGGCAATTCAAGAACCAACGGCAATTCTTCTTCAGCATGAAATATGATATTACAAACCATTTCTTCTTGAAGGAATCCAGGTTTATCAACCATCTCTGTGGGGATATTTACTTGCTCATAATCCTTTATATTCATAAATACAAAAGAGTCTCCCTCCTTATACAAGTATTGGTATTCTCTATTTTCAATTCGAACCACTTCGATTTTGTGACCAGCTGAAAAGGTAAAATCCAATACTTTACCTGATTCAATTGTTCTCATTTTGGTTCTAACGAATGCAGGACCCTTTCCAGGTTTTACGTGCTGAAATTCAATTATTTGAGCGAGTTTCCCATTGTGATTAATGCACAATCCGTTTTTGATATCTGATGTATTTGCCATGTTATTTTTGTTAAGATAGCGAATATAGCTAAATTTTTGTTGGAATATGAACAAACCAGTTCTTATAATTCGAGGAGCAAAGCCTTTCGTAACCATCTGTTTTAATTACATTTGCATAACGAATATGACAAATTTTATGAGCTGGGATTCAAATTTATTCAAAATTCAAAAGGTTAAGGAAAGATCCGCATTGAATTGGGAATTAGAATTATTCGATGGCCAATTCATTCATGCCGGACAAATACTATTCGGTCTGGGTATTCTACTTGCGACTTGGCTATCCATTGCAATCTTGCGAAGAGCGATTACCAAACCAAATTTCATCATAGATAAAATAGGTAGGAAGCGAAGAATTACGATTTTTTTAATTGTAAAATACCTTGGTTGGTTTGCAAGTGTTTTCATTAGTTTGCATGTGATGGGAGCTGATATAACTGGATTGATGTTAGGATCAACAGCCTTGTTGGTTGGTTTGGGGTTAGGTCTTCAAAATATTTTCAAAGATTTAGTTTCCGGACTTTTTTTGTTGTTTGAAGGTTCATTGAAAATTGGCGACATTATTGAAGCAGATGGAGTAGTGGGGAAGGTGGAAGAAATTAATTTAAGGAGCTCTGAAGTTCTTACACGTGATGACGTGACTATTATTATCCCAAATTCCAAATTCGTTGCTGAGAAGGTTGTAAACTGGTCTATTGATAATGAATTCGTTCGGTTTACTGTCAATGTCAATGTTGCTTATGGTTCCGACGTTGAGCAAGTTTTTGCTTGTTTAGAAGAATCTATGTCTGAACATAAACTGATTGCAAAAAAACCTGTACCTTTTGTACGCTTTACCGAATTTGGTGAATCTGCTTTGGAATTTGAAATGATGTTTTGGTCGAGTTCAACGTTTAGAATTGAAAACGTTAAGTCTGATTTAAGACGATCAGTGTATAAAAAATTAACGAAACACAATTTGCATATACCATTTCCTCAGCGCGATATTCATATTAAGAGTGTAGAGCATATTGTTGATTTTAAACAAAAAGAGAAAAATTGAAAGATTACTGGCAAAAACTAAGCTTTACGCAGAAGTTGAATCACATATTTTGGGGGGTGATTGGTTTATTGATTTTAATATTCGCTTTGCTTAATTGGAAGGTGTTTGACTTAAACTTAATATTTGGTAAAGTAAAAGTTCCAGTAACAATACTAATCCTCGTGAGTATGTTCGGAGGCTATGGATATGCGAAGATTTTCGGTTTTATGAAGACACGAAAAAGAGATAGAGAAATTAGTTATTTGAAAGGTGAAATATCTGCATTACGCGATAAGGTTAGAAAACCAACTCCTGCATCAGAGTCTGCGAAATCAGCAGAACCGACTGATCTTCCAAAGAAAACCGAAGAGTAAACTTTCTTTTAATCCAAATCATCGAGGATTTCTGAATTGGAATTTGCTTGTTCATTAGGTACGCCAGCTTTCACTTCATTGGATGACTTAAAGAAGAGTAAGCTCTGTAAGATCATATTGGCAGCTGATAAAACGAAAATCAAATAGAGACCGTATCGAATATTGATGAGGTTTGGCATTTCTAAAGGAGAGCCGCCAATGTTCATGGGCCAATTTACTTTCATGAGATCTGTCTCAATGTGTTTCATTAATAGCGCTCCTAGTAAAACCGCAAAGCAAGAAACCAGCATTTCGTAAAGGTAGGTCGCAACGGTTTTCTTATTGACTTTGAATGCCAACTGAATCATGGAACTCGTTACCATCAAAGAGAAGCAAATAAATAATAGTTCAGAATAGATCAATAAAGACTCCTTAAAGCTCCGATCCAAGGCTCCTTCAAGCATATCAAAAAACCTAAAATCGATACTCCCATCCCAGCTAGCCCAAGGCAAAGCGAAAACTGTAAACCCTTGCAGACCAATAAAAAATGGAATTAGTTTTACCGCCCAGTGTGATTGAGGTTGAAGTTCTAGGTCTTTTTTTCGTCCAATTAAAACAAACACGATTTGAGCGGCGAAAAGGACAACTGCCATGAAAAAAATGAAAACGGAAATATTATTCATACTCAATCTCGTTATTGCTGTTGGGACTAATTGCAGTCAAATTAAAAAGATTAATTCAACAATTAGTGGTTTCTCTGCAATCTATTTCTGTAAAATGGTTATCTTCACGTCATGTTACAGCCAACTGTGTTGGTCCTCGTAACAACTTCGAAAGAAGGACCCGTGTGGATAAATTTGAAGCTTAGGAAAAATTTTATCAGGAGAGTCTCAGAAGCAGGATGGCAGGCCGTATTTCAACCGATAATTATCGGAACAATTGGAAAGAGGGAAACCAAACAATGGATCCCAGATCACTTCAGCAATCCTAATCGTGTTAATTGAGGCTTCAATTAACTACCACGCGGGTTTATTTTCTATTCCGTTTTCTTGAAAAGGCCGTAAACCTGTAAAACCTCTTTGGTATTTTTCTTTTTATGAAGAACTTCCGCCATCGTAGGAATGAGCATGTCAATTTCTGGAGTTTGATCGTAAGGATCATTTCCATTTGCCCATCGGATATCCCAATAACGCTCGTAGACTTCAAATCCCACCAGTTTAAAAAGAATGATGTAATTTGGTCCAGCCGTGAATTTACCCATGACTACTTCATAGCCACTCGTTATAAGCGTAAAAGTTGAATCTGAATTCATTGATAAAACAGATTTGAATGAATTAGGATCGGCCAAAACGAATTTCTTAGGGTTAGAAGTCTGAACGTCATACCCTGTCCAGGTTCCAATAATATCAATATTTTGAGCGAAAGTGCTATTAAATAAGCAGATGGCAAGAACTGTAAGAATTATTTTCATAAGTATCAAGATAAGAATATAACTCAATAATGGAGGTTTTGTACCGTTTTGAATTAAAAAAAATGCACAGATTTGGTAAAGTGATTGTGCGTAGGTGTGTTGTTATTAATACCTGAATTCATGTAATATGTGCGCAAATCAAAACCCAATTCTAGAATGATCTAATTACTGCTAAACTCTTGACCGTAAAAGTATTTTGGGTGAAATATTGCTGCCGTTTTATGAAAGAATACAAGGTGTAGGTGATTTCATCAATTGTACGCGGGTGAAATTGCTCTTATATTTCGTTTATAACTAAACTAAACGAACACTATGGCATTTAATGGAACTGAGGGAGCGGAAGTCACTCTTTCAACTGGATCTACACTGACAGCAGAATATAGAACGCAAAACCCCGGAGATACGAAAGGGCATTTTTATGGTAAGGATATCTTGAATGATCTTCTCAACCAGAACGGATGCATGGGAATTCGTATTTATTATGGAATTGACGGCGATGGAAATAAGGAATTGGTATTGGTGGGGGCTGACCAAGCGGAGTGCGATTTAACCGATCTTGTCGTTGATGTTTCCTCTCCATGTCCAAATAGATGCTCAAAACAGAACGCTCTAAATAGTTAAGTGTGGACCTGAACATAGATTTAATATCGACATATTCAATAATAGCTCCAGTAGTAATTGGAGCTATTTTTTATTTCAAGTTACATGGAACTTTAAAAGTTTTGTGCTGGCTTTTATTTGTCACACTGATCCTTGAAGGGGCAGGAGTATGGTTATTCGAATTTAAAATCAATAATTTGTTCATTTTTCATTTGTATTCCTACATTGAATTTGGGTTGATTTCGTTGATCTATTATCAGTTGAGCACAAATGAAATGTGGAAAAGGTTAATGAGCGTCATATTTGTTCTGTTTCTCTTGTATTCAGGAATTGTGCTTCTATTCTTTCAAGGCTTGGATCGTTTTAATTCTTTACAACGAAATGCAGAAGGTGTCATCTTAATGGTTTACTTTTTTAATTTTATTCGTGAATACTCTCTATTTGGATCTCGGAAACGTGCGTTGTTCAAATCCTTCTTTTGGTTGACTTACGGCTATTTTATTTATTTCGCTGGAACCTTATTCTTGTTTGTTTTTGCGAATGAAATATTAAGCGACACAATGAACGATTATTGGATCATTCACGGAATCTTTAACATTTTCCTAAACATCATTTATGCGGTATTGATAATCAGTTTTTTACGTTCCCGTTTGGCCGATTAAATAGAAACAAGATTGTGTTTCAAAGCATAAGTCATCAAACCAATGCTGCTGTTAGCCCCGGTTTTCTTTCGGATATTGAGAGAGTGATTCTCAACCGTTCGATGGCTTAGGTTTAACTCAACTGAAATTTCTCGATAGGTTTTTTCATGGCAAATTAAATTCAAAATTTCCATTTCTCTTTCTGTCAATGGATCATCAATGAAATTCAATTTTTGTTTGTTTTTCGATGATCTTATTTGGCGGTAGAGCTTGTTTGATGAAGAGTTGTTTAAGTATACCCTTCCGTCGCTTAAGGTATTAATTGCAGTAACGAGTTCATGGTATTCACAAACTTTAGAAAGAAAGCCTTTGGCTCCTAATTGGAAGCATTTTTGCACACGTGCTTTGTCGCTGTACATGCTTAACACCAGCACCTTAACTCCCAGGTGGGTTTTACCGATTACTTTCAATGTCTCGGAACCGTTGAGTATTGGCATTTCCAAATCAAGAATAACGAGGTCAATTTCTTTATTCTTTAATCCTTCAATTAATTCTTGTCCATTCCCAACCTCCAAAACGATATTGAAATTTGGTTCTTTGTTTAACAAAGTGCAGATCGTTTCGCGAAGTAAAGCGTGATCTTCAGTTATCGCAATCCAAATGGGTTTTTGACGTAGTTTTTCATTCATATTCTAATATATATATATAGGTTCTGTTTTTAATTTGACTTAAATTTTATTGAAATCAATTCGATCGCAGCGAGAATTGATTAGAACTACTTATGAAATGGAGCTCTGTTAGGGAAAATTATTGATCGATGCTTTTCTAATTCTGATCCCTTTTTGCGCAAATGTCGCACTATTTTCTTTGAGTTTCGAGTACATATGCGCATTGGTAAATTCAATTATTGTTCTGATATTTATCAAATACTATTCCCACTTATTTAAAAGACGCTTATGAGGTACTACAGATTAAAAAAATCGTTCAGGAAAATTGAAGAAAGACAATTTGTTGCAGCAAATTTATTAGAGATTAAGAATGCCTTGCAAAAGCATGTACCTGAAAAGAAGCTGAACAAGAACATGTTGCTCGCGACTTGGAATATTCGTGACTTCGATTCTAATAAATTTGGACATGGACCTCGGTTAAAAGAGTCTTATTTTTATTTGGCAGAAATTCTAAGCGGATTTGATCTTATTGCCGTTCAAGAAGTCAATAAGAATCTTAAGGCATTGCGGAATTTAATGTACGTAATGGGGGATAATTGGGATTTCATCACAACGGACACAACGGCTGGAGCAGGAGGGAACGGTGAGCGAATGACGTTTATTTATGATAAGCGAAGAGTTAGCTTTGAGAATGTAGCAGGGGAGATTGTTTTACCAACAAACAGCAGGATTAAAGGGGATATTCAATTTGCTAGAACTCCATTTTTGGTATCTTTTCAATCGGGTTGGTCAAAATTTAGTCTTTGCACTGTTCATATTTATTATGGCGCATCTTCTGGGGTTAAACTTGATAGAAGAGTGAATGAGATTCACGCGATTGCTAAATTTTTAAAGAAAAAAGCGGACAGTGATAAGGAGACATTGATTTTACTTGGTGATTTTAACATCGTTGATCAGAAACACAAAACAATGGAGGCGTTATTGGATAATGGATTTGAAATTCCAGAACAAATTAGAGAAAACCCTGCAGCGTCTAACATGCTTCAAACAAAATTTTACGATCAGATTGGTGTTAGGTCTAAATCCGAGGTTTTCAAACTGGGAACTGGAAAGGACAGCGCAGGAGTTTTTAATTTTTTCGATTCAGTGATGCGTGAGGATCAATTTGAAAATTACAAGCCGTATGTTGTGGCATCTGCATTGAAGCAACTGAAAAGTAGGAAACGTGATTTGTCAGCAGAACATCGTAAATCGAATCCAAGTCAAGAAAAAATAATTAAACTCAAAGCGTCTGTTACAAAAGCAAAGGCGTTCTCTGAAAACGACGCTGAACTTGAAGAATATTATTTCAATAAGTGGAAAACGTTCCAGATGTCAGATCATTTGCCGATGTGGACAGAAATAATTACAGATCATAGCCATGAATATTTGAATTCAATTGTGGAGTAATACGCACATGTACGCAAAATTAATCGCTGACAATACCATTGTAACTTTCTGATTTGTAGATATTTTGAATTTATTAATGCAACATGTGCGCAAAGTTTTGGTACATTTTAAGTAGAACTACTCAGAACACTGTTATATTTGTACAGCAAATAAACATGTTATGAACTCACCAAAGCGAAAAGCACAAATCAAAAGACAAAACGAATTGGCTCAAATAAGAAGAGCCAAGATGCCTTTGACAAAGATCGAGACTGAAGTTATTAAACTTATCTATAAAGAAATGACGTCGCAACAAATTGCTGACAAAATGGGTAAGAGCAAGAAGACAATCGATAACCATAGATTGTTTATCATTAAAAAATTAAAAGTTAAGAATGTTGTTGGTGTCGTTAAATACGCCGTTAAAAACAAGATTGTTAAGTAATTCAATTTACTTTTTCTTTATTGAATTTTAAATCTCTCTCGGATGAACCGAGAGGGATTTTTTTTGAGCATCATTTTAGGGATTTGAATCAAATTTCAAGTTGAAGAAATTGATTCCCTATGAAGCTCCTCAAAGAAGAAATTTATTACGGAGTGTTGTTCAGGGGGCCGTAAGAAATGAGATCGAGAGATGTGCCTTTTGCCCAAAGCAGGAGCGTGTTTTCATTAATCACACGACTCTTTGTTTATACTAAATAACTCATTATGAAAACAAAAGATATTTATTTCGAAAATAAATTGAAAAAAGTAATTTCAATCCTTGTTTAAAGAAATACTATGCATATATTTGCACTCGCTAACGCGTAAATGATCTCTTAGCTCAGTTGGTAGAGCAACGCCCTTTTAAGGCGTGGGCCCTGGGTTCGAGCCCCAGAGGGATCACAAAAAAGCTTTCCATTAGGAAGGCTTTTTTTTGTTTCCCGATATTCGAACCTGTTCGACCTGAAGCTCTTTCAAGGAAAGAGTGAAAGAAACGACCGAAGGGAAGTTAATCTTGCCGGGGTCACAACTAATGAAGCCAATCAATTGTTTAACAGTTGGTTGTTTTTTTGATTTCCCCACAATTCATTTGTTTTGATCCAAAAAACGACGTTCAAAACATTTTGTTCTTTAGCTGCTTAATTCACTCCTCAATTAGTAAGTTTCAGATTCTAATTTGATTAATGCGACAGAACCTCCTGTTAAATGTAGTAACTCCAAAAATGGAAAATGCTCAAAACGAAATCCAAATTTGAGAAAAAAAGTGCCATTCTGAGAAAAAAGTCCACGTCAAAACAAGCTTAAACAGTGTCATATTAAGGAGATAGATTCACGGAGTGTTTATTGATGCATTCAATTGAACTTATTCTATGACTTATGAAAAAGGAGATCACGATTTACATTCTAGACGACAATCGATATTTTGGAACGATGTTAAAAGACAAGCTTTCCAAAAGCGGTAGATTGGTCAAATATTTTCAGTCAGAGATAGAGTTTATAAGCCGCCTTGAAGAAAAACCAGATATAATCATTCTAGAAAAGCAGTTTCAGAAAAATAAAATGTTATTCAACAATAGAATAAATGAAGGCTTAAAGTTTAGTTTTCGAAATCTCTTAGCTTCATTAATT
>JBLHVW010000123.1:0-12035 GCA_047628775.1 Salibacteraceae bacterium
CCTGTACCAGTAATGTTCCAGTCGTAACCAGAACCAGCAGAAGCAGTCCAACAGTTAGATCCTGTAAATCCTGTAGAAGTAGCGTGTGCCTCAACATCATCTATCCAGTCTGGAGTGAAAATTGAACAAGCTGTTGTGAACGTGAAAGGTCCAGACCAAAAACTTAAATCACCACCACCACAATCGGATTGAACATAGTAGCTGTAACTTGTAATTGCAGTAAGACCGGTTAAAGGATAAGGATTAGCTGCACCCATAACCATAGTACCTGTACCTTGAGTGAAACCAGCAGGTCCCCATTCAAGATTCCAAGTTGTTGCAGTACCAGCTTCAGTATAAACTAGGTCAGCTGAAACGTCTAAAATAGATGTTGCCGTAAGAGCAGTTGGTTGAGGACATGTAAGGTTAACGATATTAACGTCATCCACTGCAAATCCATCAAAACTACTAACAGATGCATCAGATCCGAACGCGACACGTAAGATTACGGAAGCATTACCACCAAGACCTGTTAAGTCATGAGAAGCATTAACCCAACCACCAGAACCTGGAGATCCAGTCCATCCGATTTGTTGTCCACCAGGGGAACCGTTAATAGTTCCATCGTTGAACCAGTTGTTTGGATCACCCTGAGCACCGACGTTTTGCCATGATGCTCCACCATTAATTGAAGACTGAAGAACTGTACCGTCCCAGCTATTTTCAGAATGCCACCAAATAGCCATAGAAATAAATGGGTTTGGTACTGCAGTCAAGTCAAAAACTGGACTTGTAAGAATTGCGTTAGCATTAGCTACATAATTCCCTGCAAGGTTAGTTCCCCAAGCGTTTGTTCCTGAGTTTGCGCCAGAAATTGTTCCGCCAGCTGGAGTACCCAATTGCCAAAGAGTTCCCGATGCAGTCCATCCTCCAGCACCTAGCTCGAAGTCCTCTACGTAAGGGTAAGTAGTAATTTGGGAGTTACTTTGCCAGGAAAGAAGGCAAACAACCGCCAAAAGCGTAAGATGTTTCATAAAATAAGTTAATTAATAGTTAAAACTGGCGTAAAGGTATGATATATAGTGTTACCCTCCAACTGAACAGGATTTAATAGTGTTAAAATTTGAAACAGTTGTGGTTAATTCGTGTAAAATAGAACAGGTTAAAAATTGAGTCCTACCCCGTTTGCCTACAATCAAGTGATTTTTTGGTGAGATACTCTATTTTCATTTGTAAGATGAATTTTTGAATTAGTATTGATTTATAGATGGAATGGAGAAGAAGTACCACGGATTGAATTAATTTAGAGAAAAATTTAGAAGAATGGAATTATTGAATAAACATGCAGTTGTTTGTGGGAGTACCCAAGGCATTGGTTTAGAGTCGGCAAAATTGATGGCACATCGTGGCGCTAAAGTCACTTTAATTGCTAGAAATGAGGGAAAACTTAAATCTGCATTGTCCGAATTGGACTCTTCCAATGGACAAGCCCATGATTATTTGGTGGCTGATTTTTCCAATCCTCAAGGCTTAAAAACAGTCATTGAATCTTTTGTTGCTGCGGGAAATAAGCCGCATATTTTGGTTAACAACACAGGTGGGCCGAAAGGTGGGCTTATTATTGATGCAGATGTGTCGGAATTTGTCAACACCTTCAACCAACATTTAATATGCAATCACATTCTCGTTCAGGGATTGGTTCCTGGAATGAAGGTAAATGGAGAAGGAAAGATCATTAATGTTATTTCTACAAGTGTAAAGCAACCTTTAAATGGCTTGGGTGTTTCCAATACAATAAGAGGAGCTGTTGCAAATTGGAGTAAGACGTTGGCGAATGAGTTGGGTCAATTCAATATTACGGTCAATAATGTTCTTCCGGGAGCAACGAATACAGGTCGCTTGAATAGTATTGCTGAAGTGAAAGCAGGCAAAACAAATCAAACGGTTGTAGAAGTTCTTGGAGCTATGGCAGAACTGTCTCCCATGCAAAGAATCGCTGAACCAAATGAAGTTGCTGAAGCAATTGCATTTTTAGCTTCGCCAAGGGCATCATACATTAATGGGATCAATATTCCTGTTGATGGAGGTAGAACGAAGTCTCTTTAATTGAAGTCCTATTTCTTTATTTGTTGTTTAACCTTATTTGTTTCTTGTCAAAACGACACTGAACATGCTGATGTAATATGTTCTGGTTTTGGAATTGAAAATTCTGAAATTGAAATGAATGGCCCGTTCGAATTGGATTCTATTCAATACAGTTCGGGAAAATCAAATTATATAGTTTCGGGTAAAATGATCTTTAAAGGTAAGGAAAGATCGTTTGCGGTTATTTCATCTGAATCGCCAAGTTCAAAAGCGTTCGAAATTCGGAAATTTACTTTTCCTTTGCGTTCAATCGATTCCTCAAAATTCGAGTGCGTTCTAACGTATCGAAAAGGTGTCTGTGAAATAAGTTGGAGAAAGGATTCTAAATTCCTTTACCTGCGAAGTTCAATTATTTAAGCACGTTGACGTGTCCACGAATTTTCTTGTCTCGACCAGAGTTTGTAGTGAAACCTATGCTGTAAGAATACGTTCCGTCAGGCACATATAGTCCCTTGTAAGTCCCGTCCCAGATAAAGTTGAGCTCTGGAGAGGTGAAGATAAGCTCTCCCCATCGATTGTAAATTCCAATATTCAATGATCGAACACCGAGCGTACTTGCTCTGAAGTCGTTGTTGTTTCTGTCTCCATCCGGAGTAAAAGTGTTTGGAATATAAACGTACCATTCTTCCTCGATGTTGATCGGTTTTACAATCGTATCAGTACACCCCTTATCATCAATAGCGATTAGAGTAACCAGGTACATGCCAGGATTGTCATAAGTGTTCGTTGGATGAACAAACGTATCCGTGTTTCCATCGCCAAAGTCCCACTCATAGTCAACTGCGTTATCTGATTGATTAACAAACGTAATTGGGAAACCATTAAAGAATGTGGTACTCGAAGTTGTGAAATCGGCAGTTGGAGCAACGACTGTAATTGTCATTGATCCCTCTACTGTAAATGTTTGACACTCATCTGAGACAATTACTTCATAGGTTGATGTTGATCCGGGGGCAACCCAAACGCCATCCGTTGTTTCTCCGCTATGCGTCCAAACGTAATAATGCTCACCGTATCCGCCAACTGCAACAACAGATATAAATGCAGAATCATTAGGACAAATTTCTAGATCTGGACTCATTGTTAAGAGCAACGGCGGACTTGTTATTGTGTATAATATTGTCTCCGTTGTAGAATTACCGCAATTGTCAGAAACAATTACCGTATACGTTGTTGTTGTTGAAGGAATAGCATTAATTGATGACGTTGTACCAAGATTAGCATCAAAAGTCGATGACCATTGATAGGTATAGTTTCCTGAACCCCCAGTAGCGTTTGCTTCAAGTAATTTGGGTAAATACGGGCATATCTCGGTAATATCAGGAGTTTCATTTAAAACCAAGGGTGGTAAAATAGGCACTGCAACTTCAAAAGTGTTCGAAGCAGATTCATTTAAGCATGCATCCGTTACTGTCACAGTGTATGTTGTTGTCACAGCTGGAGTAACCGATATCGCTTGAGTTGTTTCACCCGTATTCCATAAATAGGTAAAAGGTGGTGCGCCTCCTGAAGGATTTGCTGTAAGGGTTACGGACTCCCCAGGGCAAGTGATCTCGGCGCCAGTAATTTCAACTGCCACAGGATCGATGTCTTGGATGAATAATTCTATTATAATTGGGGTGACATTTCCACAAGGGTCAACAATTGGGAATTGAATTATTATTGTTTCTTGTCCTTCAATAATTCCATCTTGGAATGCGACAAAACTGAATTGCACTTGACTCACTCCCGCTGGGAATGTGATTGAGTTTGGTAGGTTTGTATAATCAACGCCCTCAGTTGCAGTTCCCAAAACATTGATAGGAATTGTCATTGCCGTAAGAGATTGTGCAGGATCTCTTTCCAAGGTAACCGTTGTTGTTACACAACCTTCACCGATTATGTCTGGAGAACCGAAAAGTTCTTGTGAAACTTCATATTCAATTTCGACAGGGGTTTTAGATGAAAGGCTGTTTGCTTCAAGGAAAATTCCAGAATCCAATAAACCATCCCCTGCATCCGCAATACAGATTATTAGATGATATGTTTGGCCGCATTGTACTGCAGACTTAGCTGTCATTACATCTGTAAACCCATCATATTGAATGAAGTTCACTGAAGAATTTTGAGGGGCAGAATTTCCGTCACCGTTGTTATTATAATATGCACAATTTGAGCACGGACCAACGTTGGTTTGACCATTATTTACGTTGTTAATTGTTACAGGGCCACCTCCAAACGGAACTTGAGCAATGTTTTGTATTCCACCAGGGATACCCGGTCCTGAGATAAAAAATGCGAAAACATCATTAAACGTAGAGCTTACATATTCAGGGTACTCTTCCGATCCAAAAACATAGTTGAATTTAACCGAATCAGAATAGGGTACAAAGTCGAATTCTAATATTGCAGCATCGTAAGTCGCAATGTTACCAATTAGGTTTGATAATAATGGGTATCCTGGGGCGTTGTTGTCCTTACCTGCGCCTGAAGAATTATTTGGTCCGTGTGGGCCTTCTCCTGGAACGTTAAGTACAGTGCCTGTTGTCATAATAATTCCTTCGTCAATTCCCAAATTTGTATTGGAAGCATCGAAACTTCCTATTGTTACAGGGACACCATTAAATGAAATATTTGAAACAGTTACACCGGAACCTAAAAGTACGTTTTGAACCAATGCGTTAGGGGCTTGAGCAGTACTCGTCGTCAATTGCCCAAAAGAAATTAAGGGTAGTAACGCAAGAAGTAATGTCAATGTTTGTCTCATGTGTACTTAGTTAGACGTAAAAGTAATGAAAACGTTTGCTCCTGTAGGAACAAAATCCAGGCCAAAAACCAACTTATTATATTTTATTAACGAAAGTCAGACCGATTTATTTGGTTGATTACTTGATTTTATTCAGCTTTGTAAACAATGAGCTTCTTCAAAAAACTATATAATAAATCTAAGAAAAGCATAAAGTTTTCGGCTATAAACCCTTCTTCATTTGTGGAAGTGTGGAGCTTTACGAGCACGAGAATTAGGGTTTTAAGCCTGTTTTTGGTTTTTTTAGCAGTATTTTCAGTAGTTATTTTGTTTTCATTTGGAAGCCTTTTTTCTAGTTATACAAAAAAAAGTGATGTTCCAATTGAACGTTCAGAAGTGCTTGAGTTACGATCACAAGTTGAGGAGATGAAACGACGCGAACTCGCATATATGAAATACAATGCTGTACTTAAAAAAGTATTGAGTGGTGAAGTTCCTGTGAGCGTTAATCTAGATTCATTGGCGAAAAAGACAGAAGTTAATTATGACAATACTAGTACGTCTCCTTCTGACTATGAGAAAGAACTTTCTAAAAAGGTGAAGGATGACATGCGTACAACTTTAGATCAAGGTGCTGTGATCCCTTATTTTAAGAGTCCAGTTAAAGGAGTAGTGAGCCAAAAATTCAATAAAAAGACGCACCCTGGAATTGATGTAGTAACAGAAAAAGACCATACTGTCAAAGCATGCCTGTCTGGAACAGTAATTTATTCAGGCTATACTAGAAAGGACGGTTATATACTTATAATTGATCACGGAAATGAATACATGTCGGTTTATAAGCACAATAAAAAAGCTTTGAAGAAAATGGGTGTCAAAATTCAATTGGGAGATCCGATTGCAATTGTCGGGAATACAGGTGAGAATACAGATGGACCTCATCTTCATTTTGAGTTGTGGTACAATCAAACTCCCGTTGATCCAGAAGATTATTTAACGTTTAAACGTTGATTCCTTGAAGAGAAGAAAGCTTGTGGTAAATTCCACCTTTCTCCATAAGTTCTTCATGATTTCCTTGCTCTTTAATTTCTCCCTTCGAAAGAACAATGATTTCATCTGCTTTTTTAATAGTGCTAAGTCTGTGGGCAATGACGAGACTTGTTCTGTTCTCCATTAAGTTCTCTAACGCCTCTTGAACCAATTTTTCAGACTCTGTATCCAATGCCGAAGTCGCCTCGTCTAAAATCAATATTGAAGGGTTTTTGAGAATTGCACGGGCGATACTGACTCGTTGTTTCTGACCTCCAGAAAGTTTGTTCCCCCGTTCGCCAATATTAGTATCATAACCAAACTCAAGTTCAGAAATGAAATCATGAGCATTGGCTATTCTCGCTGCTCGCATGATTTCTGTGTCTTTGGCATCGGGCATTCCGAACGCAATGTTTTCTTTGACAGACGAATTAAATAAAATGGATTCTTGCGAGACAATTCCAATGTGGTGTCTTAAATCAAAAATGGATGTCTCTTTAATATTGATGCCGTCGAAAAAGATTGCACCTTCTTGAACATCGTAAAATCGCGGTAGAAGATCGGCAAGAGTAGATTTACCACTTCCGGATTCACCAACCAAGGCGATTGTTTTTCCTTTTGGAATGGAAAACGAAACATCCTTTAGAACATATTCATCGCCGTATTTGAAAAATACATTTTTGTATTCTATTGATGTATTGATATCGCTTAAAGCAATTGGGTTTTGGCTCTCGTAGATTTTCTCGTCGGCATTGAGAATCTCATTAATGCGTTCTTGAGATGCACTCGCCTTGTTAAGGTTTGAGATGGATTGCGAAACCGCCGATATTGGCCGCATTAATTGAGAGAACACAATAATGAACCCGATGAATGTTGGACCTGTGAAACCGGTGTTTTTACTATCAAGAGCAAGCAATCCACCATACCAAACGATGGCAATCATGACCATTGACCCAATAATTTCATTTAACGGTGAAGATAAATCCCGCTTACGAAAAGCTTTTGTTACTAATTTTTGATGTTTAAGGTTTTCTCTCTTGTAAGATTTAAGTACCTGAGGAATGGCATTAAATGCTTTTATAATTCTAATCCCACCTAAGCCTTCATCCATTGCTGAAAACAAAACACCCATTTGAGTTTTTTCTTGTCGGGCAGTACGTTTTAAACTCTTGCCGATAACGGCTATAATTAACGCTGTAACAGGTAATAGTATAAGTGCAAACAAGGTAAGCTCCGTGCTCCAATAGAACAAAAGCGAAAGTGTAATTGTGATCGCAATGGGTTCTCTGAAAAACAATTCTAATGTTGAGATAACCGCAATTTCGATTTCAAGAACATCATTTTGCATGCGCGCCATCAAATCTCCTCTGCTTTCATCTGTGTAATGTGACAAAGGCAGCCTTAGTGCTTTTTCAAATAGTTTATCGCGAACATCACGAACGACGGCCATTCTCAATTGTGATTGAAACCAAACGGCCGAATAGCGAGAGACGTTCTTTAGTAAAAAGCTTATCGCGACAGTAACGCAGACAAAATACAAAGCGCCTTTCGGGTCTGATTGAGAACTTGTGTACATGTAGTATTGATAGTATTCTCCAGCATATTTAAAGGATTCAAAAAAACCACCGTTATAAATTGGTTTAAGTACGACCTCCGCAGTTTTCTCATCTTGGAAAATTACTTGAAGAAAAGGAATAAATAAGGCTAAAGAAACCAAGTTAAATATTACATAAAAAATATTGGAGACAATAACTAATAGTGCCAATCCACGATACCTGAAGGTATATTTAAATATTTCTGAAATGTATTTCATTCGGCCACAAAGATATATTGATTTATAAACTTCTTATCATTCCAACTTATTATATATTGTTTGCAAATAATTTTAATAATGGTTCCGGTCAATTGACGTGAGTAGGGTCACTTTTCATTTCCTCTTCAAAAGTTGCGGTTTTTCTCTTACTTTTGCACTTATGAGTACAATTAGACAAAGTCGAATCGAGAAAGTGATTCAAGAGGAATTATCTTCTGTTTTTCAAAGGAACGCTAGAGAAATCTGTCTAGGAGCAATGGTTTCTGCGACAGTAGTTAGGATTACACCTGATTTATCTTTAGCGCGCTGTTATTGTAGCGTCTTTGCTGGGCCTCCTAAGGAAGAGGTGATTCAAAATATTTCTGCGAATTCTTCTAAAATTAGAGGAGAGATTGGAAGACGTTTAAAAAACATGAGGCATATTCCAGATCTTAAATTTTTCATTGATGATTCCCTTGATTACGCAAACGAGATTAATGAACTTTTAAAAAAGTAAAAGATTAACGTTCCCTATTTTATAGCGCGCAGATATCTTTCTACCAAGCGGAAGAAAAATGTAATTAATTTGATTACACGAATTTCCGTAGTTGGAATTGCCACTACAACCGCTGCTCTTGTGATTCTTCTATCTGCTTTTAATGGAATTGAATCCATGATTGAGGGCCTCTATTCAGAGTTCGATACTGACTTAACTGTTCGAGTAATAAAGGGGAAGTCATTTGACGAAAATCGAGTTGATTTACTGAAAATCAAGAAAATTGAAGGCGTCTCAGAGGTGGTAAGAGCTGTTGAAGAAACAGTAATTTTAAAGAATGAGAAAAAGTGGGTGCATGCAAAAATGATCGGTGTTGATTCAAACTACTTGAATGTCACGGATATGAAAGAGCATATGTACGAGGGTGAACCTTATTTACACCAAGGAAAAGACCCGTCTGGAATAATTGGTGCGGGATTGTTGTCCAAGCTCGACGGACAAATTCCTAGACTGGTTGGGAGTGAAAGTATCATATGTTATGTGCCAAAATCAAACATTCGATTGCGACCAGGTAAAAGCCCCTTCAATGAAAGAGCTATAAAAATTTCTGGAAGTATGACCTTTAATAGAGAGGTTAATGATGAAAGTTTTATCATCCCATTGGATCTAGGAAAAGAGCTGTTGGGTTTCGATAATCAGATCTCAGCGCTTTATATAGATGCCAAAGAAGATATGTCTAACGCAGATTTGAAAGCACTTATTCAAAAAGAAGTTGGAAAGGACTTTGTTGTAAAAACCAATTTTGAAAAGAACGAACTGATTTATATGACAAGCAAGACAGAAAGAGTCATTGTGATGATTATTCTGCTTTTCATTTTTGTTCTTGCCGCATTTAATTTGGTTGCCTCACTAACAATGCTTTTCGTTGAGAAATTGTCAAATGTTCAAACAATGACTGGTTTTGGAGCTTCTCGAAAATTTATTTTTAAAATATTTTTCATTGAAGGCCTCCTTATTTCTGGGAAAGGCATCTTTATCGGATTGTTGTTGGGTTATGTCGTTTGTTTCACGCAATGGTATTTTCATCTAATTGAGATGCCGAATTCGAATGGAGAAGCGTTTCCAATTGCATTTTCTCCAATGGATGGTGTAATGATCTTTTCGCTTGTGTCTTTATTGAGTATTTTATTCTCCTACTTTCCTGTGAAATATTTGATTCGAAAAAACATCAAGGCTGATTAGTTTTCTGTCGATTATAAATTACAATTGGCCTACAATAATTCTGCTTCTCAATAAAAATTGGGTTGGCTGAAATAAAATTTCCGCTACTTTCTATTTTTTGGCGAAAAAGCCATATATTTGCACCCGAATTCCGGAAGATCGGATAGGAAATTAATTCAATTAAAAGACACTAGAATGTCGGATATTAAAGGTAAAGTTTCACAGGTAATTGGTCCTGTAGTAGACGTAAACTTCGAAAGAGGAGTTTCTCTTCCAAACATTTTTGATGCTTTGGTAGTTACTAAATACAATGGAACGAGAGTTGTTCTTGAGGTTCAATCTCACGTTGGAGAAAATTCAGTTCGAACCATTTCTATGGATTCAACGGATGGGTTCACAAGAGGGATGGAAGTAACTTCAACCGGTTCGGCAATTAAAATGCCAATTGGTGATGAGATTAAAGGACGTGTATTCAACGTTGTTGGAGAAGCTATTGATGGAATTCAGCAAGTTGACAACACGAACGGAATGCCAATCCACAGAGATGCGCCAAGATTCGAAGACCTTTCTACTGCAACAGAAGTGTTGTTTACTGGAATTAAAGTAATTGACTTGATTGAGCCTTATGCTAAAGGTGGTAAAATTGGTTTGTTCGGTGGAGCGGGAGTTGGTAAAACTGTATTGATTCAAGAGTTGATTAACAATATCGCAAAAGGACACGGTGGTTTATCTGTCTTTGCAGGAGTTGGTGAGCGTACTCGTGAGGGTAATGATTTACTTCGTGAGATGTTGGAGTCTGGAATTATCAAGTACGGAGAAGAATTCATGCACTCTATGGAAAGTGGAGGATGGGATCTATCGAAGGTTGATTTAAATGAAATGAAAGAATCGAAAGCAACATTTGTTTTCGGTCAAATGAATGAGCCTCCTGGAGCACGTGCGCGTGTTGCATTGTCAGGATTAACAATGGCTGAATATTACCGAGATGGTGAAGGTGATGGACAAGGAAAAGATATTCTTTTCTTCGTTGATAACATCTTCCGTTTCACACAAGCAGGTTCTGAGGTTTCTGCACTTCTAGGTCGTATGCCATCTGCCGTAGGTTACCAACCAACATTGGCAACTGAAATGGGAGCGATGCAAGAACGTATTACTTCAACTAAAAATGGATCTATTACGTCAGTGCAAGCGGTATACGTGCCTGCGGATGATTTAACGGATCCTGCACCAGCGAACACATTTGCTCACTTGGATGCAACAACAGTATTGTCTCGTAAGATTGCAGAGTTGGGTATTTATCCAGCGGTTGATCCTTTGGACTCTACTTCTCGTATCCTTACAAGAGATATAGTGGGCGCTGAGCATTACGATTGTGCACAAAGAGTTAAAATTACACTTCAACGATACAAAGAGCTTCAAGATATTATCGCTATTCTAGGAATGGATGAATTGTCTGAAGAAGATAAGTTAGTCGTACACAGAGCGAGAAGAGTTCAACGTTTCCTTTCTCAACCATTCCACGTTGCTGAGCAATTTACTGGATTGAAAGGTGTATTGGTAGATATCGTTGATACAATCAAAGCGTTTACTGAAATTCTTGACGGTAAATACGATCAATATCCAGAAGCAGCATTCAACCTTAAAGGTGGAATCGAGGATGTTATCGAAGCAGGAGAGAAAATGTTAGCTGAAAACGCTTAATTGAATATTAAAAAGCGATTAAAGATGCAATTAGAAATTATTACACCAGAAGCAGAGATTTTCGTAGGTGAAGCTGATGCAGTCCAATTCCCAGGATTCGACGGTTCGTTCCAAGTTTTGAATAATCACGCACCTATCATTGCTGCGTTGGCCAAAGGCGATGTAAAAGTTGACCTTACGGATGTATTTGATATAGACAATGCGAATGATAAAATCGCAGTTGACGGTACAAATAAGAAGATTATTCGTGTTGCAATTAAAGGTGGAGTTATTGAGATGCAGAACAACAAAGTGATCGTTCTGGCAGAATAACTTGCATTATATACTATTTGAAAGGGGACTCAATTTTTGAGTCCCCTTTTTTCTGACTTTTTTTTCAAAACGAATGCAACTTGTTAATAGTTAGTCAACTTATTATTAATGATTTATTTCATAAAGAAGAGTTAATAGTTAAAATAAGTCGCAATTGCATAGACGGTTTCAGTCCTTTAAAATAAGGACTTGACGCCGTATATGAAGAAACTATTTAAACGCAGATATAATTTTGCTCTTTTTGTTAAACTACGTTAAGTAGAACGTCTATTATTAGTGACTTATACGATAGTTTCACTATTTTCGTTGATTATATTAGAACACATGGGTATTATAGACCAAATAGATTTAAATAACACACCAAAACACATTGCCATCATAATGGATGGTAATGGCCGTTGGGCACAGCAGCAGGGCGAAGAGCGATTGTTTGGGCACAATATTGGCGTGGAATCTGTTCGGGAAGCACTTAAAGCGGCTCAGGAAATGAATGTTCAATACCTTACGTTGTATGCATTTTCTACAGAGAATTGGGAACGCCCCCAAGAAGAAGTAGATGGTTTGATGGATTTATTGGTGCACACAATCAGTAATGAAGTTGAAGAGCTAGATCAAAGCAATGTTGTTATTTCAAC
>JBLHVW010000124.1:0-11979 GCA_047628775.1 Salibacteraceae bacterium
GAATTGTTGATTTCAAAGATTCGTTTGGCACCGTCATAGTTGACTTTTGAGTACTCCGACATTACGAAATTCTCCTCGAATGCGAGTGTCTTAACAAATTTTTCCCAGATCAATTTTATTTCGTTGTCCGAGCTGTTGTTCGAGTAAATGTCGTACATCTGGCGTGTTGCAAAAGCTTCCAATTCATCTTTGCTCATCGCTCTAATCATATAGTGGACAGAAGCTGAAGCTCCTTCATAGTCCGATTTTTTATCAATTGTACGGCTGATTTTATTTTTCAATCGATACATTAAAAGACCCAACCAAATCTGAGCTTTCATTCTTTTGAGATACATTGATTCCGGAAAATCTCTTTCTAATAAAAAGATAGAATAAACTGCATCTCCATAATTCGCTTCAATGATGTCGTTTCTTACGGCCTCAAAACGGGCAATGTTTCGTATGTATTTAAACTTTTCATCACCCTGAAAGTTGATATCGGTTCCCCATTTATTCGAGTCTTCTAATGCCCCTCTTATGGCTTCTTTTCTTGTTTTTATATTCGGATGTGTGCTTTTACTATCATCTTCATCTTCAATTGCCTGGATTTCATATTTTTTATCAGGGAAAAGGCTCGGCGGCAAGAACAAACTATCCGAGTGCTGAAAGTAGGAAAGACTAATGTCGATTTCATCAAAGGGTAAATACGAATACATCAAGACATCAAAGGTCGGAATGACTTCATCTTTTGAATAACCAGCAGCCTTATACATCTCAAGGCCCTTTAGATCAGCTTCAAGCTCCTTGTCTTTTGAATAGACGCTCATGTGCTCGATACTTTTCCGTCTGCTGTTTGATTTATAACTGAATGACTCAATAACGTGATGTTCCAAGTAGTGGGCGATTTCATGTGCTAGAATATAAGCGATTTGAGCCTCACTTGTCACTTGAGAGATCAGTCCTGTCGTAACAAAGACAATTCCTTGTTCCGTAGAAAAAGCATTTACTGAATTCGACTTCAAGGTATAAAAGCGCAATTCAGATCTTGATTTTTTATCCTTCTTTAAAAGTTTGTCTGCAATTTTCTCAAGATACTGGGAAATTTCATCTCCGTAAGTTACATAGCCGGAGTGCAATAAATCATCAATGGCATAATTGATTCCTTCGAAAAATACCTTTTCCTGAATTCGACTTAAATTTTTATCGCCTTTTGCTAAATCACTTTTTAATTTATCGTAAGTTAATACAGTAAAATCTTCAGGGATAGATCCTTCAGATAGAAGCGTTGTGTAATTATTGAAGTCTGCTTGACTAAAAGATGTAGAACAAATCAGTAGTGGAATTAAGAATAAAAATTTCATAATATTGAAATTAGTGTTTTTATCTAATTCAATACAGATAATCGAAGAAATAAGGAGCTGTGAAATGTGAAATCACGTAAAATTACTTGGTTTCAAGGTTTTCATATTCCCAGTGGGTTGAATCTGATGTCTTCGCTGGGTTTATGATCGATTAATTTGTTATTCCTTCCTGATTTTTCATTAAGAAAAGGCAATGAAGATCTAAAAATAGATTTTTAATTAAGAGCTAAGAAATTAGTGAGCGTAACAGCAATTCAACTGACTCGTAGTCATTCGCATGAAACAATAGATTAATTGATTATGAATCAACCTTTCAATTCAATTGGGATCAAGCAAACTGGAATGGGCTCAATCTTATGCTTATTAACTTCACGGAGCCGCTTGTAAATTTTCAAGACCTCAGATTGTCTCTCATTTAGTTCTCCTTCGTCACCCTCAAAACTCATCGCCCATTCTAATTCTGGATAACTCGCTCCAATTTGATCTTCGTCACTTCGACCATCTTCCCAGAGTCCGTCAGTTGGTTTGGCAGAAATTATTTCGTCAATAATGCCAACCTCTTTTGAAACAGTCCAAACTTCCGTTTTATTTAAGTCTGCAATAGGACTAAGGTCAACTCCTCCGTCACCATATTTAGTAAAGAAACCAATTCCGAAATCTTCAACTTTATTACCTGTTCCTGCAACTAAACATCCATAGGCTTGACCGAGAGAATAAAGTGTTGTCATTCTCAATCTAGCTCTAGAGTTGGCCATCGCCAAATGATGTTCCTTAAGATCGAACGGCATTTTTGATTCGAACTCTTCAAATGTTGATGTCAAATTGATATCTAAGGATTCAACATTATCGAATTTCTTTTTGAGATCTTCGATATGGTTCATCGCTCGTGAGTATTCAGCAGATGTTTGTCGAATGGGCATACTTAAGACGATGGTCTTTTTACCCGTCATTGCGCATAAAGTCGACGTTAAAGCCGAATCTACACCACCGGAAATTCCGATTATAAAACCAGACAGCCCGGCTTTATCGCAATAATTGCTTAGCCAGGCTGTAATATGCTGTGTTACTTGTTGTGTCTTCAAGAAATTCGATTTAGAAAAGAACCGAAACTTTGAATCTCAATTGGTTGTGCGTTGCTCCATTTGAGAAGTATTCTTTCGCTCCAGTTGTAGCATTAAGTTGGTGTAAGTATTCTTTCCCTTCATTTTTATCAAAGTACAAAGGTGTTATTCCAAAATAGAATCCCATTTCCGCTACTAAAGAAGTCGTTCCACTGAAATTCCATTCAGCACCACCAGCAAATCCACCAACAGTCTTAATGAAAAGCATTTCAGATGCTGCAGTCATGTTTTCATGATTTACTGAAGTTCCAGAAGCTACTAAAGGATCTTCTCCTAGTGCGTACTCAAATCCAGTATCGTTAATTTTATTCGATCCTAAAATACTTGTTCGCAATCCAAATTTTCCAAAATACCTAAAGTAACCGATGAATTTGGTTCTAAAGATTAGCATCGTAGGGATACTGATATAAAGTGGCTTTTGTTTTCTGCTTTCAATTCTATACAATTGATCTGTTGCCGTGACTTCAGAATTTCTTACAATTTCTTTATCGTTATAATGATAATAAATAGCGTCTCCAGAAGGTCTGAATTTCAATGTCTCAAAATCAATTTCAATTCCTGTTGTAATTCCAATCGCATCGTTAAATGAAAAATTCATGTTAGCTCCGATCATTACGTCAGACCCAAGTCCATCCGCGGAGAATTTAGTTGTAGACATTTTCACGAAATTCATTCCAACTCCAGTAACCAAACCAGCTTGAAATTTTTTGTCACCTGCTTCTTGAGCAAACGCAGACGTTGAAAGGGCAATAATTGAAAGGCTTAGTAATAATCGTTTCATAGTTCAAATTTTAAACGTTGATTAGGCTAAAATCACTCTGTTTTGAGTACTTTTGGACTACGAAAATAGTTAATTATAATGACTCTAAAAAACCTTTTTTCCGTTCTGATTCTCTCATTTATATTCTTCGGATGTTCATCCGACCCTTTGGATGTTGATGTGTCTGATGTTGACCTAACTATTAACTTTCGAAAAGTACATTCCAAATTGTACCACGCCGATTCGATAGAACTAATTAAAGCGCACTCTGAATTCAAAATGGAAATCACTGAAATTTATAATTATTACTTGGGTCGATGCATGGAATTTCGGGAAGATATGCCAGACTCATCTTTTGTAAAACAAATGATTTTTTTGCAAAGCGATCCAATTATGAAGGATTTTGAGACTGCGATTGAAAAGAAATTTCCCAGTTTGAATAGTGTGGAAGCGAAAATAGTTGATGGATTTAAGCATTTGAAATACCATCTTCCAAATTGGAAGATGCCAAAAGATATAATTTTCATTAATTCAAGGATGCAATCGAATGTGTTTTGTACTGAGAATGAAGTCGCAATTGGCTTGGAAAGATATTTGGGACCAAACTCTTCTATCGTAAAAAAATACCTTGACCCCAGAATATTTTTTAGCTGGATAAAGAAAGGAATGGATTCTAAGTATTTAGAGCGAGATGTTTTAGCTGGTTGGATTAGTACTCATCTTATTGAAGAATCTGATGGGAATCTAGCGGAGCGAATGATAAGGTTGGGGAAAGTGCTGTATTTAACGAAGGCATCATTTCCAGAAATGGACGATCATTTAATTATGCGCTACAAGAAAAGTGACTGGGACTGGGCAGTTAAGAATGAACTCGGATTCTGGGAGTATTTGGTAAAAGAAAAATCATTGTTCGCTTCGGATGAATTGATGATTGCAAATATGATAAACCCAGGTCCAACTACTTCAGGTTTACCTGAAAAAGGAGGGCCGGATCGAATGGGGCAA
The DNA here is from genome assembly GCA_047628775.1 of Salibacteraceae bacterium. Classification (GTDB taxonomy): domain Bacteria; phylum Bacteroidota; class Bacteroidia; order Flavobacteriales_D; family Crocinitomicaceae; genus UBA4466. The sequence goes on from JBLHVW010000124.1 coordinate 4,227, forward strand.
TTCATTGGTTACCGAATGGTTAGGAACTATATGGAAGAAAAAAAAATTAAGGTGAGTGAATTGCATAAAGTGCCGTACAACTCAATATTACAAGAATATAAAATAGAAGATTAGATGGAAGATAAAGTTGTAAAGACATCGAAAGTGACCATTGATGTAGGATTGAATGCAAATAATTTACCCGTGCAAATGAAATGGACCGCTCCAGATGGATCGGTTCAAGATTCTCCTGCGAAAGCAATGCTTCTTTCATTGTGGGATGCGGAACAAAACAATACAATGAAGATTGATTTATGGACAAAAGACATGTCTGTTGAGGAAATGAAACAGTTCTTTCATCAAACGCTTTTAACATTATCGGATTCCTTCGAGAAGGCAACAGGTGAGCAAAAAATATGTGAAGATCTTCGCGATTTCTGTTACCATTTCGCCGAGAAAATGAATATTCTTCCAGAAAGATAAATTATACCTTTTCAATTAAATTAGAGGATATGGCTGAGGGGAATCTTAGAAAAATGCGAGTTTCGTTAGACGATCAAGTCCAATACCGGTTGATGCTTTCTGAAGAGTTAAATATGAACGACTTTATCGGGAAAGAAATTAATTTGGAATGGAACGGAGTCATTAATTGCACGAACTGCGGCAAGAAAACCAAATCGTCTTTCGGTCAAGGATTTTGCTGGACTTGTTTTTCTACTGCTCCTGAATCTGCTGAATGTATTCTTCGTCCAGAATTATGCCGCGCTCATTTGGGCGAAGGAAGAGATCCTGAATGGGAAGAAAAGTACCACAATAAACCACATATTGTTTACTTGGCGGCTTCTAGCGCTGTAAAAGTTGGGATTACCCGATTGGATCAAGTTCCAACAAGATGGATCGATCAAGGCGCGTCGTCAGCCATTATTGTAGCGGAAGTTCCCAACAGGTATGAAGCAGGACGATTGGAGGTAGCGCTGAAAGAATTTTTTACGGACAAGACGCAATGGCAAAAGATGTTGAAGAATGACATTGATGAGTCAATTGATTTGGAAGATGAAAAATGGTCGATTGAAGATCAATTGCCATCTGATATTATGGAGTTCTTTTCTGAAAATGATGAGATCATTGAAATCAATTATCCCGTTAATGCTTATCCTGAAAAGGTAAAAAGTCAATCGTTTGAAAAAACGCCGTCCATATCTGGAGTTTTATCTGGAATTAAAGGTCAATACCTAATCTTCGATGATGGAAGGGTTTTAAATATTAGAAAACATACTGGTTTTTATGTTGAAATTAGCTAGCCTTATCGTACTTCTTGTGTTGTCTAATCTGGGAAATGCTCAGAACTGGCAATGGACAGAATTGGCTATCATGCCTTTCAATACTGCAAACAACGCTGTTTGTGAAGCCACAGTAAATGGAGAGGAGTTTGTTTATTCTTTTGGTGGTATTGATACCACTAAATTATTTTCAGGAATTCATAGTAGAAGTTTTAAATATAACCTTGCCATTGATTCTTGGTCAGAAGTTCCTCCCTTGCCAGATCCTGAATCTAAAATTGCCTCGGGAGCATCTTTTGTAAAAGGAAAAATTTACATCATTGGAGGATATCATGTTTATGCGAACAACACCGAAATCTCATCGAGTAAGGTGCATGTTTTTGATCCTCAAACAGATTTATACGAAGCTGATGGAGCTGCTATTCCGCTGGCAATTGATGATCACATTCAATGCGTTTACAAAGACAGTTTAATTTTTGTCGTTACTGGGTGGAGCAATTCAGGAAATTTTCCAAATGTTCAGATTTACGATCCTTCATTCGATCAATGGCAAAATGGAACCTTCCTCCCAACAACTTTTGAATACACTGCGTTCGGTGCTTCGGGGGCAATTGTGGGAGACACGTTGTATTACCACGGTGGAGCAGCTGGTGGATCATTTGCAGCACGTAAGTTTATGCGTAAAGGATATATCAATCCAGCGGACCCGGCGGACATAACGTGGGAATTAATGGGAGAAGCTCCTGGCGAAGCGGGATACCGATCGGCGTGCAGTACGAAAGACAATACTCTTTTTTGGGTCGGCGGATCAAGCTTGTCGTATAACTATGATGGAATTGCGTACAACGGGTCGGGTGGAGTAGACCCTTCGGCTAGAGTTCTACATTACAACAATTCAACGCAGCAGTATCTCGATGACGTTTCGCAACCTTATGCTGTAATGGATTTAAGAGGAATTGCCAAGCTTTCAAACGACAAATGGATTATTTGTGGCGGAATGGATTCCACTCAATCTGTTATGAATCGCACTTTTTTATTGGAGAATTCGGCACTTGGAATAGAGGTTCTAGTGCTGTCTGAATTGAAAATAAAGTATACAAATTTTGGAGTTGAAATTGAATCCGATCTTTTTGAAAAGGCCCGCTTAGTTGACCTGAACGGAAAAGTGATGGTCAATTTCGATGCAGCCAATGAATTCACTATTAATGCTTCGAAGTTCGAAGATGGAATGTATTTATTTAATCAAGGGCGGAAGACTATCCGACTTAAGTTGTAAGCATGGGAAAGGATAAATTAAGAAGGTTCGCAGCGGTCAAGGAATTCGATAATTTCTTCGAGCCGGTATTAAAAGAACCGTTTGATTTAAAAGGCAAATGGAACAAAGAGCATTTTAAAAATGACAATCCTATCGTGCTTGAGCTTGGCTGCGGTAAAGGGGAGTATTCCGTTGGCTTGGGAAAGCACTTTCCAGATAAGAACTTCATTGGAGTTGATATCAAGGGGGCGCGAATGTTTATCGGAGCGGAAGAAGCGTTGAACGATGAAATGAAAAACGTTGCCTTTTTAAGAACTCGAATCGATTTTATAACGGATTACTTTGCAGAAGAGGAAGTGGACGAGATTTGGTTGACTTTTTCTGATCCTCAACCCAAAAAACCGAGAAAGAGATTGAGTTCGTCTTTGTTCATTGAACGCTACCGAAAAATATTGAAACAAGGAGGAATTGTGCACATGAAGACGGATAGCGATTTGCTTTTTGAATATACCGAAGAGCAAATTAAAGAGCACAATTACAATTGCCTTGAATTAACGTGGGATTTGTACGGAGAACTTCCTGAAAATATTGATCCAGTGACAAGAGAGATTTTTCATATCAAAACGCATTACGAAGTTTTATTTACGGGCAGAGGAGCAACGATTAAATACACGAAGTTTAAGATTCATTAATTCGCCACTTCACCCTGTTGTCTAATCGGATTTGATCATTGTAAGTTTAGAATCCAATTTGGGTTAAAAACTGTTGCAATCGCGACAAAGTAACCATTGAAGGCTAAGGAACTTTTTGTGAATCTGGTAATAAGTTCAGCAGAATACAACAAAAGTACAGTCTAATTTTTTACCACTCGATGAATTTCAGAATGATCTTCGTTTGACAGATTTACAATGTAAAGTCCATTGTTAAGTGCGCCTAGATTTACCGTGATTTCCCCACTTGCGTTGGCTACCATGCTCAATAATGGTTTTCCGTTTAAATCGTAAACGTCAATGTTAATCGGAGCGGTAAAATTAAGGGACGGTTTTATTATTATCCAACCTTCCGTTGGGTTTGGATACAATACGGAATGTTCTAGCACTTCAGGTTGACTCGGAACGTAATTATAGAAGTTGTTCTCGTCGAAACGTGTTATATAACAAGAGCCCGATGAAAGCCAAATGTTTTGGGAATCGTCAATTACCATATTCGTGAAATTATCCCTTAGAAAGCCATTTTCTCTTCCAAACGTTGTCACATTGTTTCCATCATACCGTGAAAACCCTTCTTTTGAATCGTACCAAAATGTTCCATCATTCTCAACATAAAGCAAGCCATATAGACGAATTGGAAGACCGTCAAATTCAACAGAATAATTTAGACTTGAAGGATCAAATTGTATGATTTTTCGATCTGTATAATTGTTAAGCTCCATCCAAAACATCCCGGCTTCATCAACGAAGATGCTGTAAATAATTGCATAGTTCTCACTGAAGGTTGAAGGTCCAAAGTTTGTCCAGTTTGTTCCATCAAATCTTAGAAGACCTTGATCACCGCAGGCTACCCAAACATTCCCAAAATTATCCGTTGCGATTGAATTTATTTCGCCTAACAAACTTTGATTGTTGGCATCATAAGTTGTCCAAACCGAATTACTATATCTGTGCAATTTATCGTCCTTTTGAATCCATAGGTCTCCAGATAAATCAGTCACTAAATTTCGAATGTATTCTGTGCTATCATTGTTGAGAATTTCAATTTTTGACGCTATTTGATTCTCTATTCGGTAGACATAATTTATGTTCGGATACGTTGTCCAAGTAATGTTATTATCATCAATTGCGATATATTTAGAAGGTATGGATGAACTGTCGTATTCTATTGAGCCCCAATCATTTCCGTTTTGAACGTAAAGACCACCGCCATATCCGGCCATCCATAGGTTTCCATTGTTGTCTTTTTCAATGTCGTAAGCGCCACTTTTTGGAACTTCTCTTGAGAATTCAATATTAGTTGTAACACCATTTCGAATCAATGAAAGCCCGCGTGAAGTGCCGATCCAAAGATCGTCTCCATCTCTTGCAACGGATTTTATACTTGTTGATAAAATAGCGTGTGAAGCGGGCGTGATTAATTCCCAAGAATCATTTTGATAAACTCCCAAACCTTCATTTGTTGCTGCGTAAAGTGTTTCGTCAAATGAATAGAGGTCATTATAAAGGGCCTCAAATGAAAAAATAGAACTTGCATTAATTGATGTCCAATTCCCATCTTTGATGAGACCAACTGTGCGCTTAGGATTAAGCGTGTCATTATAGTCTGCATTATAGCAATATACTGCTAGAGAACTATTTCCGCCAGAACAAAAAGCACCTACGGCATCTTCGGGAAGTTCTGAATTGTTCGAATTGATAAATGAAAAATTTCCGTTTTTAAATTGAAGAATTCCATCTCTTTGGGTTCCCAAATATACGGTCGAACCTGAGGCGTAAATAGAACGGATTCCCAAGTTATATGGGATTTTGTATGCCTTACGCGTTCCGTTATCCCATTTGATTAAATCACCATTGTAATTTTGAGAAACGATCCAAAGTGTACCCTTCTCATCAAAATCAAAACTCTCCGAGTAAATATCATCTTCAATTTTAACGAGGTCATCATTTATGTATTGAAATATTTGATTACTCGATTTAACAAACAGTCGACCAAAAACATCTTTTCGAATATCCGTGCTAAAACATGTTTCAGGATTCTGATTTAAGAATAGTTTTTCAATTCTTTCGTAGGTTAAATCATTTTTATTGATTTTATACATGCCCAAAGATGTACCTGCCCAAACATCATCATTGATTATGTCAATTGAATTGACTGTTCGTGAAGATGTCAAGTGATCTGCATCATAAGTTTGGCAATATGAGTTGAGCGCGACAAGAATTAAAACTAAAGTAGAGGTAAGTTTCATACATCCAAGATAGGTATTATTCGTACTATACAATTCGATTGGAGGTGCAATTGACTGAGCATACCTTGTCATTGATTAAATGGTAATTCAAACGGGGCAATTAATCACAAAGTTTTTACCTTAATGAAATTACCTGACAATACGTATTTCTGATTTTAATTCTTTTTCTCAGTAAAAGGTATTTAACAAAAGAAGGAGAAGTAGTTAGGGAAGTAGCCATGAGACTAAACCGGAGGTGATTACTACGAGAATTGAAAAAAGGACTTTATTCCTATATCAGTATAGAGGTTAATGAAAAACCCTTTTATGCATCGAGAATTCCTACGGCAAGAATTGTAGTTTTCCTAGGTGCAAAAAGACTTTAGAAGATAAAAGTATAGCTTACGCCACTCTCAACTTCGCCAATTTCGATTTAGAGAATTGAGCTCTAGCATATTCTGCAGTAACTCTGAACTCTGTCTCGTTCTTAGAAGGAAGATCGTACATTGCTTCGTTAAGGATTGCTTCACAGATAGATCTTAATCCACGAGCCCCTAATGCAAATTCAATGGCCTTTTCAACAACAAAATCAAAAACGTCTTTATCGAATTTCAAATCAATTCCATCGATTTCAAACAAACGAACATATTGCTTAACCAAAGCGTTTTTAGGCTCCGTAAGAATACGCTTCAAGCTTTCTGGGCTAAGAGGCTCTAAGTAGGTAAGCACTGGGAACCGTCCAATAAGTTCAGGAATAATTCCGAATGTTTTTATATCTGTTGGATTAACATATTTCAAAAGAGAATCTGTATCAACTCTTTCCTCAACAGAAGTCGAAAAACCAATTGTTTGGCGATTAACTCTATTCGCTATAATTTTTTCAATTCCGTCAAACGCACCTCCACAAACAAAAAGAATGTCTTTGGTGTCGATTTGAATCATTTTTTGCTCTGGGTGCTTTCTACCTCCTTGAGGCGGAACGTTGACCGTAGCTCCTTCTAGAAGCTTCAATAAGGCCTGTTGAACACCTTCTCCAGAAACATCTCTTGTTATAGAAGGGTTGTCACTTTTACGTGCGATTTTATCAATCTCATCAACGAAGACTATTCCTTGCTCAGCCGCTTCAACATTGTAATCAGCAGATTGTAATAAACGCGATAAGATGCTTTCAACATCTTCACCTACATATCCTGCTTCCGTTAAAACAGTAGCATCCGCAATACAAAAAGGCACATTAAGCATTTTTGCAATGGTCTTTGCCAAAAGTGTTTTTCCTGTTCCAGTACGACCGACTAATACAACATTCGATTTTTCAATCTCCACTTCATCTTTCGTCTCCGGTTGGTTCAATCGTTTGTAGTGATTGTAAACAGCAACAGAAAGTACTTTTTTCGCATCATCTTGACCGATAACGTACTCATCCAGTTTGGCTTTGATCTCTTTCGGCTTGTAGACATTAACAATTCGTTCTCCTGAATCGCTTTTATCGCCTAGATCTTCCTCTTTAATGATTGTATGGGCCTGTGACACACAACTTTCACAAATGTGACCAGTAACTCCAGCAATTAGCATTCCTACTTCTGCTCGTGATCTTCCACAAAATGAACAACCTGCTTCTTTTTTCGACATAACTTTTTTCGTCAAAAAAGCCCCTCCAATTTCGTCTCGGTTTAACCGAGACGAGACGAGATGGGCCTTTTAATTATTTACAAAGATAAACTATTTAGGGTTGCGAAGCAAAATTTCGTCAACCATACCGTAATCTTTAGCTTCTGGTGCCGTCATCCAATAATCTCTATCAGAATCAGCCCATACTTTATCGTAATCTTGTTTTGAATGTGTAGCGATAATATCGTACAATTCTTTCTTCAACTTTTGAATCTCTCTTGCTGTGATTTCAATATCAGATGCCTGACCTTGAGCTCCACCTAATGGTTGGTGAATCATAACTCGTGAATGTTTCAACGCTGAACGCTTACCTTCAGCTCCAGCGCACAATAATACCGCTCCCATTGATGCCGCCATTCCAGTACAGATTGTCGCTACATCAGGATTGATATATTGCATTGTATCGTAAATTCCTAATCCAGCGTAAACTGAACCTCCTGGAGAATTCAAATAGATTTGAATATCTTTTTTCTGATCTGCTGATTCTAAGAACAATAATTGCGCATTGATAATATTTGCAACTTGATCATTAATTCCAGTTCCTAAAAATATAATTCTATCCATCATTAATCGTGAGAACACATCCATTTGAGTCATATTCATTTGACGTTCCTCAATAATATAAGGTGTCAC
>JBLHVW010000125.1:0-11814 GCA_047628775.1 Salibacteraceae bacterium
GTAACAAACTTTATTCGAGCCAAAACGATTGAACTGGTTAACCTGTATAAGGATGCAGAGGCCAAGGAAAAGAACCAGGTCGTCAATCTCTTAAAGAGGCTTGACCCCACGAATTCTTCCAAATATCAGGAGATTCTGGAATAATGATTAAATCCTTACAAATAGAAAATTTTGCCTTAATTGATTCTGTAAACATTCAATTTGAAGGTGGGTTCACTGTAATAACAGGTGAAACAGGTTCTGGTAAATCTATTTTACTGAATGCATTAAATTTAATTCTCGGAGAGAGAGCCAATTTTTCAGTAATCGGAGAATTAAAGGACAAATCTGTTGTTGAAGCCGAAATCGATATTTCTGGTTTTAACATGAAAAATTTTTTCGAAGCCAATCAGCTTGATTATTTTGATTTGACAATTGTGAGAAGAGAGATCTATAAACAAGGTCGATCAAGAGCATTTATCAATGACATTCCAGTTCAGCTAAATATTTTGAAAGAACTTACAGGGGGGTTGATTCATATTCACTCTCAGTACAATACGCTTGAACTTAAAGACAAAGATTTTCAACTTAGATTGTTGGATATTTTGGCTGGAACTCTTAAAAAGCGAACTCAATTTCAAAATACCTTTACCGGATACCAATTAAAGAAGAAAGAGCTGGCAGAGAAAGTGCAATTACTAGCGGAGTTATCGTCTAAGATTGATTATGACTCTTTTCAATTGACTGAACTTCAAGCTTTAGATCTAGAGAAGATAGATTACGAAACAATGAAGCAAGAGTTGCGTAAATTCGAAAATGCCGATGAACTATTGGCCTCATTCGGAGCTCTCGTCAACCTTTTGGAAATGGACGGTGGCGTTCTTCAACAACTCGGTCAAGTAAATACAACACTAGAGAAAAATGCGAGCATTGATCCTGTATTGAACGATCTACAGCAGCGCGTAGCAAGTGTTTTAATCGAATTGAAAGACATTTCAAGTGAAGCAGAAGAGCAATCCGATTCGATTAGTATTGATCCCAAACAACTGGTTGAATTGTCCTCTAAACTGGACTCTTTTAACAAAGCCACTTTTAAACATAGAGTTCAAAATCAAGTGGAGCTTTTACATCTGATGCAGGACTTGAACGGTTCTTCTGATGATCTTGCGCAGTTAGAAGGGGATATCGCGCGATTGACAAATGAAATTCAACTCGAAGAGGCTAAGTTGATGGAATTGGGAGAAGTTCTTCACAATGCACGAAAGAAATCGATTCCAGAAATCGAGTCTAGAATTACAAAATCATTGAATGATCTTAAGTTAGAGAATACAATTCTGGAGTTCAGATTGTCCAAGGAACTTAAACTCACGAAGTTTGGAATTTCCAATCTAGAAATCTATTTCAGTCCAAATGTTGGATTGCCTCCTGTGCCTATTCATCAGGCCGCGAGTGGGGGAGAGCTCTCTAGAGTTATGTTGGCACTTCAAAGCTTAATGTCTCAGAAAATTCAATTGCAAACGATTTTATTTGATGAAATTGATACCGGCGTATCTGGAGATGTTGCTCAAAAAATTGGTCAAACGCTAAAATCAATGGGCGCAGGAATGCAAGTCATCGCGATTACGCATTTGCCACAAGTCGCTGCGAAAGGAGAACAACATCTTTCTGTTTCTAAAGCTATTATTGACGGCAGAACGCAATCATCAGTGATAGAACTAGATATGGAAGCCCGAATAGAAGAGACTGCCCGATTAATGAGTGGTGACGAGATCAACGAAGCTGCTTTGGCGAATGCTAGGGCTTTGATGTCTTAAGTGGATTATTGTTTGAATAATTCAGAATTAAAAATTCATAATTAATGAGTCATGAAGTTCAAACTTGATTTCAATTTCCCTTCACTTTCAAGCAATATCAAACACGATGATGGTGTTGTTTTACTAGGAAGTTGTTTCTCCGACAGCATGACTTATCATTTTCAATCTTCGGGATTCAAAGCCTTGAGCAACCCATTCGGAACCTTATTTCATCCAATTGCGATCGCCAATACGATTAAAGCATCATTGACAAATTCAACAGAAGTAAATGTATTAGAACGGGGTGGTATTTTCTTTTCGTGGGACAGCGGTAGCAAAATTTACGCATACTCGAAAGAAGACTTAAAATCAAAGGTTATAGCAGCAAGAACTGAATTGAAAAATCACTTGGAGGAGGCAAAGCTACTCGTTATTACCTTCGGGACATCTTGGGGGTATAGAAATTCAGAATTGAATCAAATTGTAGGGAACTGTCACAAGCAGCCATCTGAATTATTTGAAAAGGAATTGTCCTCTTTTGATGAAATGTCCAAAGCTTGGACCGAAGTTGTCAATGAAATTCGAGCGGTTAATTATTTAATTGAGATTGTATATACCGTAAGTCCAGTTCGGCATAAAAAGGACGGATTAGTCGAAAACAATAGAAGCAAAGCGAGATTGATTGAATTAAGTCATTCTGTTATTGGACACAATGCGTCATATTTTCCATCGTATGAGATTCTAATTGACGAATTACGCGATTACCGCTTTTATACCAAGGACTTTGTTCATCCGAGCGGTGAGGCCGTTGAATATATTTGGAAAAAGCTAAAGGACTATCTCTTTAATGACGAAATCCAAGAATTGATTGCTGAAATTGAAAAGGTTAAGTCTTTGATGAATCACAGAAGTCTGTATCCAAATTCAGCAGCAGATCAAGCAAGAATTCAAAAGGCAAAAGGTCAGCAGCTACTATTGAGTTCAAAACACCCTTCTATTTATTGGGAATAAAAAAATCCATTTCGGAGAACCGAAACAGATTTTAGGTAGAAGTTGTAATAGTTGTAAGGTAGAAGTATTGCTGCCCAAACCCAAATTATTGAAGATGAGAAAAATAATTGCTCTACTTTGTTTACTTGTAATAGGGCTAAATACTTCCTGTAATAATCCTGAAGAATTGGTCGAGCCTAATATCGTCGAAGAAATAGTTAATAGTACTGCTGAGTTAAATAATTGTAAGTTGATTTTTGAAGTTGACTCAACAACAAATACGTTGATTTTAAGCGCTGATTATGACTCCTATGACGACATCCCATGTGGGAAGATACTTCTTGATGTATATGAAAGTTTAAGGCAAAAAGGGATTTCCTATGACTATTATAAAGTTAAGTTTGAATCGGAATTTGTACTAGAGTTAAGCATTGAAGAAATGAAGATTGTTTTTCAGAAAATGAAGTTTTTTAATAATCATATTGAACTTATAAATTCCAGAAACTTTTACTCATTTTATAACCTTATTGTAGAACAAACGAGAAAACAAGTTGAATATAAAAGATATATAAAAAAGTTCTACGACCTAACAGAAGGGGACTACATTGAATTTGAAGGTTTTGAAATTAAAATGTATAATAGTGACGATTATAGGCATATTGCATTCAGAAATTCTAATGGAAAGAACACAGTGAGAATATTGTTTTCTTTTGAAGAATATTCAAATCAAATTTATGGAGTAGCTGTTGCTGATAGGGAGTGATTTTTTTTAAAAAAATCATGCACTCGAAAATCATAGTAGTCTGCATCCAAATTCAGCAGCAGATCAAGCAAGAATTCAAAAGGCAAAAGAGCAACAGTTACCATTGAGTTCAAAACACCCTTCTATTTATTGGGCATAAAAAAATCCGTTTCGGAGAACCGAAACGGATTTTAGTTAGAAGTTAGTATTAGTTGTAAGGTAGAAGTAGTATTGCTTTTAATTCTGTCTTGGAAGGATAATCGCTGAGCTACCATAAATCGAGTTCTCACCCGTTTGTGGATTTGCAATTGATACTTTCCAAATAAATGTCTTTTGATAGCCTAGTTGTTCGCCAGTTGTTCTGTCAATACCATCCCAACCTTGATTTGCGTCAGAAGTTTCGTACATGATATGTCCATCTGTGTGATCCACAATAATCATTGAGAATTTCACACCTATTCTTTCAACCAATGCTCTAGGAATGAATCTGTTGTTTCTTATGTCTAAACTTCTTGGGTCAAATGCATTCACAGCAAGCAAGTTGTAATTGTCTTCAATATTTACACGCTTCGTGATACTTGATTTACATCCGTTGCTTCCAGTTACAGTCAACTCAATATCGTGAGCTCCTTTTGTAAAGAAATGAGGATTAGCCTCAGAACCGTAAGACGTTTGCTTTCCATAGTTCCATTCGTGCTTAACTCCAGGTGAAATCGTACTAACCTCGGTTGTTGGCAACCCGTCCAAAAGAATTTCATCCAAGTTCACAAAATCAAAATCACTTGTCGGAGCAGAATTCACATTAAATGAACCTTCTTTCTGCAATTGCCCATCTTCCATGTAACCGACTACGTATATTCCTGCAACAGCTGTTGTTAATTTCGTTTCAGATTTTCCTCTCGCAGACCAAACAGATCCGTTAGGGAAAACGATTGAGATCGGATATTTGTTCTCATTTGCAATTTTAATCGCTGCTCCTTGACAAACATTGTCAACAAAAGGAAGTATGAAAGGTGCTGCCGGAGTCGAAACTTGAGGTACAGTTGGATCAACTACATTTGATCCAACTCCTTGATTTACAATTACTGGATCAGTACCTCCATTATTAGGAGGGTTGATATCAGCAGGAATTACAGGTTCGTTTCCAGTTAATAGTTCTCCTCCGTTTGCAGTAGTTCCAACATTTGCAGGCGTTTCTATATTAGAAGGAGTGTTTCCATTGCTATTTACTTCAGTTCCATCCGATGTTGAAGAAGTATTCGATTTATTGTTCGTTGTCTTTGGAGTTTTGTTTTGGGCAATTTCTGAAGACGCAGTCGAACTGTTTTGTTCTTCATCAGAATTCGTTACCGCTAAATAAGAAACAGCCAAGGTAGCGACCAAGATACTTGCGGCAACATACCATCTAATGTATGAGCGAGGAGCATCTTTTGCATCTAGCTTAGCGTTCATTGCAGTCCAAGCTGCAGCAGCGTATGGGATTTCGTAATTTTCTAAGCTAGATTTAACCGCTTGATCAACTCCGGTACCAGAAGTTGCATCCAGTTTTGAATTCATTACGGTCCAAGCACTTGCAGCGTATGGCAATTCGTAATTTTCAAGGCTAGACTTAATAGCACTATCAACAGATGAACCCGAATCACCAGAAGGTGCGGCTCCAGCATCGAGCTTGGCGCTCAATGAATCCCAGGCGTTAGAGTTGTATGGTAACTCTAAGTCGTTGAGACTGTCTTTAATACTATTTTCTATATTTTTTTTCATTCTAATTCTTAATCTTCAATCTTCTCGAACTTTTCTTTTAAAGTTCTTTGAAGGTTCATTTTTGCCTTAGACAAGTTTGATTTGGAAGTTCCTTCGCTGATTCCAAGTATCTCTGCTATTTCCTTGTGCGTATATTCCTCCATTACATAAAGGTTAAATACTGCACGGTAAGCAGGTGATAAATTTTGAATAGCTTCTAACGCTATTTCAGCTTTTAGTCCTACGAATTGGAGTTCTTCATTCTCAACCATCGGGTCTGACCCGCCGAGTTTGAAATCCTCATCGTTGTCCGTTAATAAAGGGTTTTTCTTCGATTTTCTGATGTTATCAATTGCTGTATTAGAGACAATTCTTCTCATCCAACCTTCGAACGATCCTTTATAATCGAACGCTTCCAACTTGTCAAAGATCTTAATGAAACCTTCTTGGAGCATTTCTTCTGCGGTATCTCTATCACGAGCATAACGCATACAAACACCTAACATCTTTCCGTAGAAAAGTTTAAACAACTCTTCCTGAGATCGACGGTCGTTTTTTATACAACCGCTTATTAATTCCTTTAAATGTTCTTTATTCTCCACATTGATTTCATTCGTTAGACGAGACTCTTTTAACACGGTTGCCTTCGAGTGTTAAGAATTCTTTTCTCAGGGCCAAAAAATACCAAAATTTAGGCGTTATTCTCTTACAATTATATTAATTTCGTAACTCACACGATTATAATTAATCAATACTAGACAAAAATGAAAGTAACTGTTGTAGGTGCTGGAAACGTTGGTGCTACTTGTGCAGACGTATTAGCACACAAAGAGATCGCTAATGAAATCGTTTTGCTTGATATCAAAGAAGGTTTTGCAGAAGGTAAAGCATTGGATATTTGGCAAACTTCTCCAATCAATCAATATGATTCAAGAACAATTGGATCTACAAATGATTACTCAAAAACAGCTAACTCTGATGTAGTTGTTATTACTTCTGGATTACCTAGAAAACCAGGTATGTCTCGTGACGATTTAATTGCTACGAATGCTGGAATCGTGAAAATGGTAACAGAAAATGTTGTTAAGCATTCGCCAAACGCAAAAATCATCTGTGTTTCGAATCCATTGGATGTAATGACTTACTGTACGTATTTAACTGCTAAAATTGATCGAACTAAAGTTTTCGGAATGGCTGGTGTTTTAGATACCGCTCGTTACCGTGCTTTCTTAGCAACAGAATTAGGTGTTTCTCCAAAAGATATCCAAGCGGTATTGATGGGAGGTCACGGAGATACTATGGTACCTCTTCCTCGTTATACTACTGTTGCTGGTATTCCAGTTACTGAATTAATTTCGAAAGAAAAATTAGACGAAATCATCGAAAGAACGAAGTTCGGAGGTGGAGAAATCGTTAAGTTACTTGGAACATCTGCTTGGTACGCTCCTGGAGCTGCTGCTGCTCAAATGGTAGAAGCTATCGTTAGAGATCAGAAAAGAGTTTTCCCAGTATGTACATGGTTAGACGGTGAGTACGGTATGAAAGATATCTTTTTAGGAGTTCCTGTTGTTTTAGGGAAAGACGGAATCGAAAGAATTATCGAACTTGATTTGAACGAAGAAGAAATGGCAATGTTAAAAGAAAGTGCTGAAGCGGTTAAAAACGTAATGTCTGTTCTTGATAACATGAATGTAGACGCTTAAGTCTTAAAATAGAATATTAAAAGCCCTTCTTGGAATTTCCTTGGAGGGCTTTTTTGGTTTTGTAATTTCGGATAGATAATTGATAATTATTGATTTACGAATTATAAATTATGAATTTTCAAGTATCATTGCATCTTAATAATATGATTAGAGCCTTACTTGTATTTTTTGCGATTGTTTGTTCATCGATGAGCTATGGACAAGATTCTGTAGTTGTTATTGTTGAAATTAGAAGTGCGACAATGGACGAGACCGTTCAGCGGGTTGATGCATTAATAGAAATTGGAAGTAAATCTTTTCGACGATTATCCAATTCTAGTGGCGTGTTTTCTTTTAAAGCGCATTTTGGCAATGAGATTACTTACAAATTGAATCATACACAATTTGAATCTTTAGAAGTAACAAAGAGAATCTCACCTAAGTATCGAAAGGACACGATAAACTATGTTTTCGAGATGAAGTACATTAAGACGCAGCAATTGGGAGATCAAATTGTCACTGCGCCAGGCATTCCTAAGGTTGTTTATCAATCACCTCGATTACACGTTCAAGATTTCGAAATTCAAAATAACGGAGACATTCTTTTGTTAGCGTATCCCAGACAGTTAAAAAAAGGGAGCGAACTTCTTTTGTACGATGGACTGAAAGTTAGAAGCAAGTTTCAGGTCCCTGGATTAGCGGAGGAAATCATTCGAGATTACAGAGGGAACCCTCATGTAGTATGTAAAGATGCCATTTATGGAATTCATGCAACAGATGAGAAAATTGGAATCTCTACCGTAGATAAGCAGTACTATTTAACGTATTTGGCGCCCATAGTTGATACGAATAAAACGAGAATGTACTTTTCCAATTTCAATCCAGATTATCCAGCGTTTGAGTACTTCGCATTCGATCAACGCGATTCTGCTTACAAGAAAATCATGGAAATTGAAGATGAATTGATGATGGAATTGTACCGCTCAGAATACAAATGGGTTGATGTGAGAACGAAGCTATGGGCGAAGAATAAAGAACTGTCTACCGGTGTTGATGCTGAAATTTGGGTGGGAGCAAATTACTTCACGCAATCACTTTATTACAAAGAATTGTATGCGCCAATGTTTCATCGCAATGACAGCCTATTCGTATTTGATTATTATAAAGACAAACTCTACACTTTTGACGAGAAAGGAGATGCTCTTGATAGTGTCGGGATTTACCACCATTACAATCCGAAGTCGACTGGATGGAAAAAGAACTTAATGCAAGATCGCGTCACAGGAGAGGTCTATGCATTGTTCGATAGAGCAGGGTATTCCTACCTCGGTTGGGTGGATACGAAAACAGGCGAGATCAAAGAGCAAGTTAAATTGGCGCACCGATACGTTGAAAAAATCATTGTAAACGGAAATTTCATCTACTACATTTACCGCGAATTCGAATCTACTGATAAGAAACACCTTTGGAGAGAGCGATTGCCATATGAATTTGGCAATGGAACCGTTCCAGATGGAGATGATGGCGAGGAAAGATAGATTGATTCTGAACCTAGTATAGATAAAGAGTATCCGAAGCGTTAACAAAAAATTAAATTTTCTTGGCACGGACTTCGCAATACACTATCCGACAAGAAACTAGAAAATGTTACAAGAAGAGCTTGGGTGGGAGTCCAAGCTTTTTTTATGTCCTGAACTTTTATTGTTCATCAGATGTTCTGCCTACGGTAGAAGAATTTACTTTCCAACCAATTCTAAGAACCAAACGTTGTTGATATTATTATTAACAAAACACTAATCACATGAAAACTTCAAACTTTTTAGCAGGCCTTTTTATTACCTGCAGTTTAACTTCCTTTTCTCAAATTACATCAAATCCTGGCACTAACAATTGGACGAGCCCTTCAGCCTGGATGGGAGGAGTTGTTCCTTCATCAAGCGATGATGTCATAATAGGAAATAACAGTACCGTAGTCGTGGATATTTCGTTAGTTCACAACGCTAACATTGACATCAACGGTGGTGTGCTCACTAGTATTAATCCGACGAATGATTTAACTGTGAACAGTGCCAATATTACAATTATTAGCTTTTCTTCGTCATTGAATTTTATAGGCACTGGAGCAGCAGTTCCTGTTACAATTAACAACGGTCACTTGATAAACGGAGGAGTTTATATGGCTGGAGATACTTACATTTCATTCTCAACTACAGGAACCATAAGCTCAAATGCCGGTGACTTTATGGTTGCTGGAGATCTTACAATTGATGATAACGAGATATTTGAAAACAACCTTGAAATGAGTGTTAATGGAACCATGCAAATCAATGTAGATGCAGAATATTACAATAATATGTTTGCGTCAGCAACGATTGTTTCAAATGACGGCTTATTTGAAAACTTAGGGTCCTTTACTGCGAGTGACAATGTTATAAATAATGCCGGAGCCGAAATTATTACTGACGGAACAGGAATGTTTGTAATCAACGGAGTTCAAAATCAAGGTGATATTTATGTTGTGGATTCATTGCAAATTGGAACGAACTTAGACAACCTTTTGGGAGCTATTATTTCATGCGATAGTGGGGCAGTTAATGTTACAACGGATTTCTATAACGAAGGTACAGTGACTGGGGATGTCGGCTTTTACTATATCGGAGGAGATAGCGAAAATGCACTAGGGGGGATAATTGATGGAGACATTGATATTTGCGACGCTACTTTATTGCCGAGTACTCATTTGGATATTGATGCAGGTTGGTCAACGGTTGATTTTAGCACTGTTACATTTTGTTCTTCGTCACTGGCGTCAATTGATGATAACATAGCTGAACCTCGATTCGAAGTGTATCCAAATCCTGCGAATGAACAAGTTTCAATTAATGGAATTGATCAAGCTACAGTTTCAATTGTGACAAATGATGGACGGGTAATTTCAGTAAATGAGATTTCTAAATCAAACAACACGATTGACATAAATTCAATTCCAGTGGGTGTTTACTACATCTTGGTAGATCAAGACGGTAAAGTATTTACTGAGAAATTAATCAAGTTATAAGCTCAAGAACTTAAGAAGCCCTGTTTCATTTATTTGAAATGGGGCTTTGGTATTTATCGTAGATTCTCCATTTAATTTCTCTCCGTTCTTTTACCATTTTAGACTTTCTAATCTGAAAATAGCCTTGAAACGAAATCAAGAAACCATAGGCCATTAAACCATAAGGCACAATAATTATCCTTTCGGGCATTAAATCAAAAAGAATGGAAGCTATAATTATAATGAAGATGCTTAGAGAGCCCAAGCTTCCAGTAATCATTCTCATTTTTGCCTTTTTAAGCGCAAATTGATTCAGTTGTTCTCGGTCCCACTCATCTTCCATTTCAAGAAGGATGTCATCTACTATTTCTTCCGGAACTCGAGTTCGTTTTATTCTTTGTTGAATTTGTTTATTGGGAATAGGATTCTTACTGATTCTTGCAGAAAGGTACTCTTCAACGATATCAATTACCCTCTCATTCATTTTGAATTCAAATGATTCGCTATTTTTGCGCCCATACTGAAACACGCTTGAAGTAAATAACCTCCCGTTGGAGCATTCCAATCGCTCATTTCACCAATGCAAAAATTATTCGGAAGCTTGTTCAATTCGTAATTTTCGTTTAATTCCGTCAATGCAACTCCTCCTGTCGTAGAAATAGCTTCGTCCAAGGATGCGGCTGCAGTTAATGTTACTGGTAAGGCTTTAATTTTCTTAGCAACAGAATTTATATCCATAAATTCTTCACGCGTTGTATTAAGTTTTAATAAGTCAAGCTTCGAAGGGCCGAGTTTTACATATTTTCTAAGAATATCAGTCGTTTTTGGAACTCTGGCTTTGTACATTTTTTCAAGCAAGACTTCCATAGTCAAAGTTGGTTTTAAGTCAATTAGAACAGTCGCTTCCCCTTTTTTGGCAAGTAACTCCTGAATTTGAGGGCTTAATGCATAAATAGCATTTCCTTCCAATCCAAATTCAGTTATTACAACTTCTCCTTTTTGCTCATTTCCAAAACAGGAAATTGAGATGTTTTTCAATGGTTTTCCAGCGTTGCGACCAAGGAAACCTTTTGTCCAATCCACTTTGTATGCGCAATTGGCAGGAGTGAATGTAAGTATTTCAATATTTTGCTCTTCGAAAAGAGTGCTCCAAGAACCGTCCGAACCAGTTACTTTCCAACTTCCTCCGCCCAATGCAAAAATCGTGTAATCCGATTTTACATCTATAGAATCATTGAAAACCAACGCGTCTTTATTCCAGCCCGTCCATGTATGTTCTGTTTTGATCGTAATACCATTTGTATCTAACTTTTTAAGGATAGCATTCAAGACCTCGATTGGTTTTATTCCTTCTTCAGGGTACACTTTGTTGCTACTTCCTATTATCGTTGGAATACCAATCTCTCTAAGCCAAAAGCCTAGGTCTTCATTTGAAAAGTTTGTTAACGCATCTTTAAGAAACTCAACGGGTGTAAAGCGCTCAATAATTTCTTCGATTGATTCAGAGTGGGTTAGATTAAAACCTCCGTCTCCAGCGACCAGAAATTTCCGACCAACGGATTTGTTCTTTTCATAGATAGTAACATCGAATTTACTAGAATCCAAAAAGGCCGCTGTCATTAATGCTGATGGGCCACCGCCAACAATTGAGATTGATTTTTTCATTAAGCCAAAGATAGGATTCTTTCGCGCTTAGTTGCAGCCGTCTTGGGAAATAACCGAGATCAAAAATGCCGAACGTTGATCTTTTTCATACGCACGAACTTTAACCTTGTCATCCGTCACTTGAATCAGGTGCATTGGAATGTCATTCTGTTCCAAATACTTCTTTAAGAATTTCACTCGGGCCTT
>JBLHVW010000126.1:0-11706 GCA_047628775.1 Salibacteraceae bacterium
TCTGACAACTTCACTGCATTACGTTTGAAGACAGCTGTGTAATTTCTTTTCTGTTTTGACATTTTGCTAATTTAAGTTCTAGCAACAATATCTTAACTAACTGTCCAGTCTAATGTAGCACTTCCACATTTTGAGAAGACTAATTAACAGAAAGAGTATTCTACAAAATTACGACCCGTAATATGAATGTGAAACAGCGTCATGCTCAATTAGGTGGTCGCAGATAGGTTGTAACTCAGAAATATCCTCAAAGCAGATTTGCAATCATTATACGTTGATTGCTCAAAGTGCCGAATGATCTAAAACATATTTATTTAAACCATACCAACATATTTTCAAGAAAAATTTCTTGCTGATCAATGTACACACTATGCGAGCAATTATTAATATATCGAACATTTTGTTTACCAATAATCGATTGCAGTTGTTCAATTTGTACAGGAGAATAAAGCCCATCATTTTTTCCATAGAGCCCGTAGATAAGCATACCAGAATCATGAAGGTCACCTAGGTTTTCTGATAAATCGATAGTTGTATACTGTTCGTTTTTCCAGAATTCACTTGGAGGCTTCTCTCCCATCGTCTGCGCATAGTGCTTCAAGGTTTCATTAGATCCAATTAGTTCGTATAAAATTTCAGCTTCGGCAGTCAAACTGTCGGGACTGTAAAAACCATTTTGCATAGCATGCATAAATGAATAAGAGCTATACATAAGTGACGAGGGATCCATAGTTTCCAAATAATCAAGATACTGAATGTTCGTTTCGTCCTTATTCGCTTCGTATATTTCACGAGAAGATTTTAAGATCGTTTTATATGATTCCTGCAATGCTAAGGGCGCTCCAATTAAAACAATTGCCTTGGTTTTTTCAGGATATTGCATACTAAACTTAATCGCTACCATTCCCCCAAAACTATGGCCAAGAATTATCATACTATCCAAATTCAGTGAATCGGAAATGTAGTTTAAATCTTGTATAGATTCCTCAAAAGTAAATTGTGCATTGCTATCTACTGATCTTCCCTCACCTCTTCGATCATAAACGACTACGTAAAAACCTTTACTTGCTAATTTTTCTGCAGTAGTAGCTTCAAATGTTGCACAATTATAACCGGGGCCGCCGTGGATGAATATCGTTGGAGTATCAAGACTGTCACCAAAAGTTTTAACATATAAATCTTGTGCAAAGACTACGTTGAAGCCACTTAAAAGTAGGAGAAACAATAAAAATTTGGTCATGTTTAATACAGTTTTGATTTGTAACATCAATAATCTTGCCCCAAAAGTAAGGGAATTAGTATAAGCACTTTGAATTCGAAGCTCTAATTTACCTGACGGAATAAAAGAACGGAGCTGATTATGAACCTATGAGCCCAGAATAAATTCTCCAATAGCAGATTCTTCTGTATAATTTAAATCAATTGCTTTGCCCAGTAAATCACCATTTCCATTCCCCAAAGCACATGAGGACAATCCCATTGCAGTTGCTACTAAGTACATGGTTTGATAAAGAACACCAACATTTTTAACCGATGCAGAATAACCCATTGACCTGTACTTCCAGTTTAATCTTTGAAAACGAGATGTAATTGTAATTAATATTTGTGGACGGACTATTTTAGCGGCAGACAGCCAAGCATCTGATAACATTGCATTTATATAGTTTTCATCAATGCTCATTTTCACGAGTTGATGCTCATCAGGCTTGTAATAATAGATACCTTTTTCCAGACCATCACATTTATTGATAACCAGATATTGTTCCAACTCATAACTTGAACCACCATTAGGGTAAGGCCTATTCGTTGTTTCATAGTATTGTCTTTGATCGCTATTTATTGGATGGAACTCTCTTACTCTAGAAGTCCGATATAGAAATTCACCAAGTTGCTTCAAGTTAATCGGAGGAGATTCATCTCTACGGATAGATTTTCTTCCTTCCAACACTTGGGTAAAAGGAACATCATTGAGTTTTAGAGCTTCAATATCTGGTTTATATAAATCAATTACTTCTTTATCAGAACAATCGATCGTTTTTATTGCAGGAGTTGGTTCAATTTTTCCTAAAAATGGAAAGCTCGCTCCAGAAGGATTATTGTGCCTACCCATTCGACTCCTAGAATGAAATAATAAATTATGGAACTCCCACTGTAATAAATTTTCGTCCATGTCCTCTGCGCTTTCCTCTGATTCATCTACCAGACTCAATCCTTCAATATTACAAAGAAAGTTGAGATACTCTTTAAGTGATGTTTCATCAAACTGCAATTCCAATTCATTCAATTCATCGAAAGTTTTGGGTGAGGTTAATGAATAAGTTAGGCTTAAAAGATTCGGATTGTTAATTTCGATACAACCAAAGCCTAAAGGAGATTCAATAAATGTAGTATTGCCTTTTCTCCTTGTTAAAATGAACCTTGAAAGGATGTATTTTTTATTCGGATCATAAAAATCACTTTTGAATTTAAAAAGTGTTGAACTTGAAATTAATGAAGCAATAGTACTTCCCTTTTGAATAATTGATCGGTTAATTATCCCGAAGCGCTTCATGTTTTCCAAATAGTAGAGAAATGTGGACAATTCTGAAGGATCATTTTCCAAAATATTTTCAATCAAGTCATCTTCTTTTCCTCCATCATTATTGATGAGTTGAAACTGGTTGAAAACAGTATCAGAGACATCTTTAATTTGAAAATTAGCATGGAGTGCTTTAATACTTATTTGTCTTTCATTATAAGTAAACTCAACGTTCTCTTTCGTTTTTAAAATTAAATTATCCATATTAAATAAACATTGGGATTGGATTCAATTCACTTTCCTCTAGCGGCTCTTCTAGCCAGCCCATTTCAACTGGTACATCGTACAATCTTCCTGGAGCTAATCTCCTCCAAAAATGTCTCATCCCCGGAACAATAACCTTTACAACAGGAAGCTTAATATCAGGTTGAGTTTGATCAAGAACCAACATTTCCATGCCTCGATCTTCGACCATTTTTTTGCACATCAAAACATCTTCTTTAATGTCATTGTGCAATTCGAATTCATAATCAGACAGCGTTTTTAAAGGAAGATTTTTGTTTGGCAATACGTAGGTCTGGCTTTCAATTGTTGCAGTCCTCCACCATTTAAGCGAGTCTTTATCATCAAAAAGATAGGGATCAGAAGGGGAATTAACATTCATAACGGCTGGCATGAATTGATTAAGCTCTGTAAGAGCTCTTAACACTGCCACTTTAGGATCAAAATGTGCACCAAAACCGAATAGAATATCTTCTATTGGCTTATCGTTTCTTCTCGAAATAGCGGCGAATACAGGGATGCCAAAATCAGTAGTTAAATCAAGCACCCAAAGATCTCTATTTAGATCGTTCTTGTAATACTGCTTCATTTCTTCACAATAGGGAATATTGAAACTATCTAAATCAACTGCTGGTCGGCTTATTCTGTTGTACCACCAAATTGCAACAGCATCACGTTCAATTAATTCTAAGAAACCTTGAAGAATGGCTTCCTCCATACTATTACCTGCGGCATTACCATTTGAATCAGCCCAACAATAGAAATTTGCCTTGTCTTTGTTGTAACTATAATAGCAATATGCGGTTGGGAAATATTTAAAATTCTCTTCGGTTAGAGAATAAATTGGAGTCCACTCGATGTCTTTGTTTTCATCAAATTCAAATGGAACAACCTGAAAATGTCCCGCATTTTGATTCCATTCATTCCTAGTACTATATTGATCCTGACTGAATAATAGATACTCTTTAGGATGAATGCAATCGTCTTTCATATTGGCATATGATCCTCTAACACGAATTGTATTTGATCGATAAAGACCTGAATATCTTTCTATTGCTTCACACATCCCACTTACTTGCGCTTGCTTTTCTGTCATTCCCTTTCCTGCAGACTTACTTCGGAGGCCTTTTTTCAAGGTGAAAATACTCTCGTATTCAACAGCTGAATTGTGCCCAGCAATATAGGAGTGAATAATTTTATTTCCTGGAGTTATATTGTCAAGCATACTAACTACCCCAGTTATTGGGCTAATATGATGTTTGTATTTGTTTAATGTTTCATCAGGCGTAGCGCTTCTATGCCCACCGTCTTGAGTGAATTTCTTAATATTTTCTTGAAGGACTATTGGCTTCTGAGTTGGATTTATAAATTCATCTTCTCCACAAGACTCGCATTGGGGCCGTCGAGCTATGTGATGTTTTTGCGTGCTATGCGTTGCCAAATCATAAGTCAATAGAGTATCGGTAAGTCTATTTCCTTTATCTTCATTAGAGGATAACCATTTCACCAATTCAATCGCTAATATGTTCCATGTTAACTGCAAAGAAGCAGATGAGAAGCCTTTTGAAGTAACAATACGCGCACCATTTACTCTGTCCTTATTGATAAACGTTTCAACTTCTCTATTCGCAGAAATCCGCTGTTCGAGACACGCCCAACAAGCCGATTCATAGGGCGTGAAAACACCTCCAAACCAAAGAATCCCTCCTACTGGTTTAATAAGTATCCAAGGTCGTTTAGAAGATAAATTGTCCTGATTGACCTTTTTTAATTCCGGCGAAGAAAAATCATCAACCAAAACAATTTGAAATGAAGAATCATTATCTTCAGTAAGTTCAATTCCCGTTAATCTTAAAGCATCACGAAGCCCATTAGTACTTACTGATGAAAGATTTAAACAAGACGAACTTCTAGTATTCTTTGCCTTTTGATCTATTTGGAGTTTATCCCAAAAAATCCATTCTTGATTATTCTTAACTCCTTTAGGTGCGTCTTTCTGATTAATGATATATCCCTTTTTGGACATAATCTCAATGGCATAATAGTATTCGGCTAAAGATGCTTGAATATCTTCCCTTTCGTAGAGTAAATCAGCAATTTTATCAGTGCTATCTCGACCATTAATATATTTTGCTAGTTCTACATAAAAAGAGCCCGTTAAAAAATTGGCTTCTTCTTCAGAGAGAAAAAATATTCCTTCTCCTTCGACTATTTCTCGTTCAAACCTTGGATTAAATATTGGTGTTTCGATCATTGATTAATGAAAAAGCCAGTTTACCTTTGGGTAAACTGGCATGTAATTGATAATTGCTATCCTTTTATTCCTTTTACAAAACAGAACAGGGATGCTATCCCAAATGCTATGATTGGTATCCATTTCCAATTCTCGGATTGTTCAATAATAACGGAAAATAGAATCGCCGATGTTAAAAAAGTTCCGAACAGAATGAAGTACACTGCTCTTGTATTTGAATTCATAAAATTTCTGCTAAATGTTGATTAACAATTTTATTAAAGGCTATAACTTCCTGCTGTGCCTATACAAGCAGCTGTACCCCAAGTTCCACAAGCTGTGCCAGCAGTACCTAGTGAACCAGCTGTACCAAAGGTTCCAGCAGCTGCTAATTCTTCTCCACTAACTCCTTCAAATCCAATATTTACTGGATTGTCTTCAAGCGGGAAGAATAACGTTTTGTCCGTATTTTCATGAACTTTAACATCTAATTCGGCTGGAACTTTTAATCCCATTTCTTCAAAAACACCTCTAGGATTTTTCATTAATTCTGCCTTGAACTTTTCATCAGCCCATGCCTTAGCAACAACCTTATTATACAGTCTTGTTCTTTCTAAGAATGTCAAATCATCTGAGCATCCTTCTAATCTAATATTTGCCATTTTTTTTCTTTTTATGATTAAAAAATAATTTTATTAAAGGCTAGAACAACCAAATGTTCCCGCCGAACCGAAAGATCCTAAACTACCACAGAAACTTCCCGCGCAGGCTAGAGAACCAGCAGTTCCAAATGTTCCTGATGCAGCCAGTAATTCCATGTCAGCATTGGATAAATTAGCAGGCTTTTCTGGAATAATAAAATGAACAACTTCATCTGTGTTTTCTACAATCTGTACCTTTTCCTTAGACGAAACGTCTATTCCATTTGAAATAAGGACTTCTTTTGGGTTTGCAACAATTTCTTTTCTGAATTCTCTACTCATCCAATACATCGATTGGATCTTCGCAAATTTTCGCTGATATGACGAAACGTCATTATCTGGACTTTTCATAGTGTGTGAATTTTTAGTGGTTATTAATTAATTGCAATATATATAATTAATTGCAATATATATGAAAAGTGTGTATGGTAGTTGGGAACGTGCGTTTTGCAGGCTTAAAACGCACTATTTCGGATTGTTTCGGTAGGTTTTCACCCCAATTATAAACTCCAAATGATTCCACTTCAAAAAACACGATAGTATTATAATTTAGAGCCTTGTTTTGTAAGTGACCAATGATGGAACAGTTTTGTTGCGGAAATACAGAGGGTGTGCCCGGGGAATCCAATCTCTCATAAAATTCTGAACAAGAAAAAGGACCCTAATGAATTTAGAGCCCTTTCCAAAAATTGAATTCGATGTTAATTCTTCACGAAACGTTTGTATACACTACTTTCTGAAGTTTTCAACTCCAAAATGTATGTTCCTTCACTGATTGATTCCAAAGAAATTCCAATCTCAGTGGTATTTTCATTAAGCGTTTTAGAAAGTACAACACGACCGTTTGCATCCAACACAGCGTAGCTCAAGATTTGCATCCCGTTTGTTACTGCATTAATTTCGTTTGTCGCTGGATTTGGATACACAAGTACCGAAGTCACAAGTAATTCATCCAAACCAATCGTTGAGACTGTTAAACAAGCAGAAGTGTCTTCACAACCATCCGTTGTTTGAGCAATCACAGCATACGATCCATTCAAAGTTGGATTGAAGGTAGCCGAAGTCGCACCCGAAACTGGTAAGTTCGTTCCGCAATCAATCCACTGATACGTAATCGACCCTGGAGTTCCAGTCGCAGTTAACGTTACACCTGTCAAAGTAGCCGTTACAACAGCAGGGGCGTTCAAGGTCAAGTTGAGTGTAATCACACTGTCACAACCCGCCGCATTCAGCACCGTGTTCGTGTAAGTTCCAGATGCCGTTAAACTCTGTCCTCCGAACTGGTATGTGTTTGCACACGCTGTAACTGTTGAGCTTGATGCTGTTGGTACCAAAACATTCAACGTTAAATTCACGATACTATCACATCCAGCTGTAGACAACAAGGTGTCCGCATAAGTTCCCGCGGCAGTAAGCGATTGCGATCCGAATGTATACGTTTGACCTAGACAAATTCCGTCTGCAATGTTGTTTATCAACGCAGGTACAATTGTTATTGTTTGCAAATTACTGTTGATCACACATGCTCCATTCGTGATGTCCACATTGTAGGTCGTGGTTGTTGAAATCGGTCCTGTTGTGTGGGTTGGAGTTGCTCCGTTTTGAACACTAGACCCGTCCACGAAAAATTCATAATTGGTATAACCTACCGTTGGAGAAATCGTCAATGTTGAATTTGAGCAAAGCGTTCCTGCTGTAGACGAGTTCGCAACGTTAAAGCCACCATAAGCCAATGCAGCATCAATCATCACATAACCAAGACCAGACCCCAAAGGTGCTGGCACCCCACCAAACACACCAAACGTAGCCGCTGCATTCGGATCCACGTAAGAATTGGCCTGATTTGCGAATGGGAAATATCCAGTTACTGTATTCGCATCTTGTCTGAATCCAACATAAATAGCTCCACCAGAAACATCAATCGCTCCATTGATAAAGTCAAAGTTTTGTTTTGTCCCAAGCATTCCCGCAGTAGTATTGATCACGTTGGTTGAATCAAGAATGACCCCATTTGCGTCTAAAAGAATGCCTTTCATTGTATTTCCTGCGTTTGATAAAGCAGTTGGAAAGTAATTTGAAACACTTGTCACATACGTTTCAATAGTTGCTGGGATGACGTGACGGACAGCAATAAGTCCTGCTCCTGTGTTAAATCCAACTCCACCAGACTGAACAGGCGTTTGCGTGTAACCGATTGTATCACATTGCACTTGTTGATTAAACACTTGTGTGTTATTCCCAGGCACATCGTCCGCTGGAATTGAAATAGTGACTGTTTGAGTACCTAAATTAACCGAAGGCACATTGTTGAACAAAAGCGTCGCAGTGCCTCCTGAGGCAATCGTAGGGATGGTTTGCGTGATCGTGTAAGGATTTGCTCCTGCCACGGTAAGTGTTACTGGAACATTCGCAATTGCCGCAACTGAAGTATTGGAAATTAGCGATGTCACGGTTTGCGTTGTTTTGATCGTGTTATTGAAAATTCCCTTTTCACCTGCAACTCCAGAAACATTCAATTCATTCGAGAATGGATTTGCGAATGTAAATTGAAAACAAGGTCTAAATGATGAAGATTGACCCAAGGTTGCAGCGGGTATTGTAGTGGCATTAACTTGGCCTATCCAACCACCTCCAATTGAATTATTTGCACTATACGTGCCACTTGTCGTTGTGAATGTACTTCCTAAATAGTCGTAAGCAACATAAACGGAACCTCCTGTGTAAACGAATCCTGTCGAAAGTGTGAGCACAGTGGTAGGTCCTGCTACTGCTGGAACTGCATAAGCTCCACTGTAGACACTCGTCATTGTCGAGATAGCTGTTGCCCAAGTTGTTGACTTGAGGTTGGTTACATCTGCTGTATTTTCAAGATAGAATTGAATAGTTCCTCCTGCTGGCCCTGGTGTTGCTCCAACAGCCATAAGCATGTTCAACTTGGTAATTGTCGTTCCAGAAGGAATCGCTAACAATTCAGCCGCAGTAACAACGATCACCCCTCGCACAGTTGTGTGAGCAGTAGTTCCATTTGGTGCACGAAGTCCCGTAGACGTCGTCGCCGTTGGAGCTGTTAAGGTCAATTCTGGTTGCGAATAACCGATAAATGTTCCTAAAAGTGGAACAATCAGTGTAAGTAATTTTCTTTTCATAATGATTTTTTCAGTCGACATAAAATTATGGAGAATCATTGGTTAAATAATTCACTAATGAAAAATAAAACTGTTAATTTATTCAGCCCTCATTTTAGAACACTTCGAAATCAACCCAATTCTTGATTTTTTATTCGAAACTTGAAAAGAACATACGTTTTAAAAAAATAGTTTCGTCATTTATCTTGACACTAACTCCTTCTTGTTTCTTTACTAGAGTTACATTTTCATGATAAGTACCAAGTGCCCAACAAAACACAAACAATCCCAAGAATTGGCGTTTCAATTATAAACTCCAAATGTTACCATATCAAAAAAACACGATAGTATCATAATTAGCCAACCTTGTTTTGTAAGTATCCAATGTTGGAACAGTTTTGTTGTGGAATTACTGAATGTGTACAGAGGCTCATTCATACAAGACATAATTTTTCACAAAAACAACAATCAGGGTTTACCCTTGGTTGTGTTTTCCTTGCATCCCCTCTTTTAATGGGGGAGTAATTCCCTGAACTTTGCTCTATCCAAATCATGACCATTTTTATGGCTCGATTGCACCATAAAACGAGCAATCAATTGGAACTATTATTAACGAATAAAACAATAAATATGATTCGAATATTTTTTACCTCAATGGTTCTTAGTATGAGCATTTCAAATGTTCAAGCACAAACAAATAAAACGTTCTTTTTAGGACATAGCTTGATCAATTTTCATATTCCAAACATTGTAAATAAACTTTCTATTGCAAGCAGTCAAACCTTTTCCTACGATGCAAACATTGGAAATGGAGCAACTTTATCATGGCATTGGAACAATCCTACAACAGGGCAAGGTCCTCAATGGGATTTAACTTTGCCTTTAGGTGGATATGAAAATTTCATTTTAACCGAAGCCGTTCCATTGCTAAATCATTTAAACTCTAGTAACACCTACCGCATCACAGATAGCTTGTGCAGTTTTGCTGATCTATACAATCCGAATGTCCAATATTACATTTATGAAACTTGGCATTGCACGAATAGTGGAAATGGAAGCACTTCTGGATCTGGAGGAAATGCATGTGACTGGGATAATGAGAGTAATATTCCATGGAGAGATCGACTTGATCTTGATTTACCGAAATGGGAAAGTATTGCGGACAGCATAAATCTAATTCATCCGAATCCGATGTTAGTCATTCCTGGAGGTCAAGCAATGGCGCGATTGTCAGACAGTATTGAAAGCGGAACCGTTCCTGGTTTATCTTCTGTATTTGACTTATTTGTTGATGAATACCACTTAGATTCAAGAGGTAATTATTTTATCGGCTGCGTAATGTTCTCTGTAATACATGGAATATCTCCAGTTGGATTGCCCAATCAATTAACAAGTGAATTTGACGTTTTATATACAGAATATCCTACGCCAGCGCAGGCTGCAATCATGCAAGAGATTGCATGGCAGACCGTTTGTGACTACCAAAGAGATGGAGTGGATTGCGGACCACTGGATATTTCAACAATAGCTTCGGAAGAACCAATGATCAGCATTTATCCTGTTCCGGCGAAAGAAAATATTACAATCCAATATGACGCATTCTCAGGAGTCGTTCCTTACACAATCACTGATCGATTGGGAAAAACAGTTCTAAAAGGAGAAATAAACTCGCAAACATCGAAAGTAAGCGTTGTCGATTTATCTGCCGGGATGTATTTATTAATAATTGAAAATCAAATAGTTAAATTTATAAAATAGATCAGAATATTACAAAGCCTATATTCTAGAGCTGTGCAATGCAGGTTACCCTCTATAGGTAGTCTTCGAAATTGCCGAAATTTGGGAGCGAGTAGCGAGATTCACCAGCATCTAAACAAGATCATTCATTATCTTAGAAGAAGTCACTTAAAACCTGGTGATCAGTTGATAACTAACAGCACCTAAAGAAATGTGTTAGAAGTTATATTTAAAAGGTCCATTCGGGGCATAAAACTTAATTTACCATGAACAAAACAATCTTTGCATTTGCTATTACAGCATTTATATTCCTTGTATCATGCAGTCCGAAAGAAGAGAGCAATAACAACGAAAGAACAGAGCAACCAGCTGAGGAGAAGCAAGACAGAAATGAAGCCGCAGAACCAACGATAGTTGGAACATGGCAACAGACTGACCTTGATATGGGAGTCGAAACTCCGGCTGACGAACGAGCGATGTTCGATAAGACGAAACGAGAAACGATCGATAACACAGAGTATGTTTTCGGTAAAGACGGATCGTTAAAATTAAAGACATCGATGCTAGGTACAATTGTTAAATATGAAGGAACCTATTTAGTTGATAATGGGACATTTATCACTACTCTTGATGGTGGAGATATTTCGGTAAATTACACTGTTTCAGATTCTGAATTTGTAACAACACAGGAATATCGGGGAGCAATTATGAAAATGACATTTAAGCGTAAATAAATTAATAGATCACATCAATAAATGTTAAATGGGTTTCGGAAGAAGCCTATTTTTTTCAGAACTGTAATTATTTGATCCCTTTAGAATAATATCGAATTTGTTACAACCGATCCGTATTTCACTAGCAGTTAGTTGTAGCATAACATCGTTTCTTCTAAATCCCGAAAAGTAGTATAGTCGAGAAATTAAAAAAAGACCTCCCAAGTGTAGGTCTTTTTTTAATTTCTCCTGGTAAAAGGGATGCGGTATCTTTTCTCTATCTTTATCTTCCTGAAAAGAACCAATCTATGTCAATTGCTAGCACCCGTGTTTCCCGTTTTTTTATACTTCTTGCAATTGGCCTAAACCTATCTTCATCATTTTCAATTGCCCAAAG
>JBLHVW010000127.1:0-11628 GCA_047628775.1 Salibacteraceae bacterium
CTAAAGAATCATAGACAACATAATCGACAATTCCGACAACTTGCTGAAAAGGAGTCCCGTTAATTACACCATTGCTCCAGTAGAGGTTTGGACTTCCAAACGCATTCAAGACCACCAATTCTCCATCACAAATCGACTCATCCATTCCCGCAGAAACAATAGGGTTTGGATTTACTAGTACCGAAACGGTATCTGAATTGTCGCAAAGCAGAAGATCCGTTCCTGTCACAACAAATACATATTGTCCAATGCCAAGTGCAAATGGCACACCATCAACAACACCGCCCGACCAGGAATAACTCGTCGCCCCAGCCCCATTCAATGCAACAGGCGTTCCCTCACAAACTTCTTGATCTGGGCCAGCAATTACATTTGGCAAGCCATTTACAGTAACATCAACTTGATCCGTATTAATACAGCCCTTCGCATCTGTTCCCGTAACTATGTACGTTATCGTTCCAGGCAATTGATTAAATAAAATTCCATCGGTGATTCCATTGTCCCAAGCATACGTTAAAGCGCCTGCACCGTTCAAGACCAACTGAGTGTTTTCACATTCGGTAAAATCTGGACCTGCCAAAACTACTGGAAGTGAATGCACAGTCACATCAACCTGATCCGAATTGGAACAACCGTTTGCATCCGTTCCTATCACTGTATATGTTGTTGTACCTGGCGCTTGAATAAATGGAACGGCATCAAGAACTGAATTGTCCCAAACATACCCTGTTGCTCCAGACCCCAATAAAATCACGAGTGTTCCTTCACAAACTTCTTGATCTATTCCAGCGCTTACGAGCGGTTGTGGATTCACGATCACGTCGACTTGATCTGAGTTTTCACAACCATTCGCATCGGTTCCGATTACCGTATATGTAACCGTCCCTACGCCTTGAACAAATGGGAAGCCATCCATGACACCATTGTCCCATGCGTACGCCGTAGCTCCTGCTCCCGTTAAGGTGACAGCAGTTCCTTCGCAAACTGCTTGATCTACTCCAGCAACGACTGCAGGAAGCGCATTAATTGTTATATCAACTTCATCCGTATTTACACAACCATTCGCATCCGTTCCAATTACGGTATACGTTGTAGTTCCTGGCAATTGAACAAACCCAATTCCATCGGTAACTCCGTTGTCCCAGGTATAAGTTACAGCTCCCGCCCCGTTCAAGACCAACTGTGCGTTTTCACAATCGCTAAAATCTGGACCTGCCGAAACTACTGGAAGTGAATTTACGGTCACATCAACCTGATCCGAATTGGAACAACCGTTTGCATCCGTTCCTATTACTGTATATGTTGTTGTACCTGGCGCTTGAATAAATGGAACTGCATCGTTGACCGAATTGTCCCAAACATAAGCCAATGCTCCAGAACCGGATAATGTCACCAGCGTTCCTTCACAAACTTCTTGATCTACTCCGGCGCTTACGACTGGCAGCGGATTCACGATCACGTCTAATTGATCTGAATTCTCACAACCATTCGCATCGGTTCCGATTACCGTATATGTAACCGTCCCGACACCTTGAACAAATGGGAAGCCATCCATGACACCATTGTCCCAAGCGTACGCCACAGCTCCTGCTCCCGTTAAGGTGACAGCAGTTCCTTCACAAACCGTTTGATCTATTCCAGCGACTACCACTGGAAGCGCATTAATTGTTATTTGAAATTCAATTGAATCGGCACAACCATCGGCAGATTCAACATACAACTGAACCATATAAACTCCTGCCGTTGTATAAACGTGACTTGGGAGAAGATACGTTCCTGTTGTGTTGAGAACGGCCGCAATTGAACCTGTTCCAATCGGTGACACAATACCATCTCCAAAGTCCCATCGATATCCCGTTATCAGGCCTGGAATTGGAATTGTTGAAGCATCCGTAAAGTGAATCGTATCTCCCACACAAATTGTATTCGTGTTGGAAATAAAGCTTGCTGTTGGAGATGGATTTTCATCAATAGTTACATCCAATGTAATTGAACATCCGCCTCCTTGAAAGGGCGTTAATGTGCATGAATACGAGCCTCCAGAATAAACCCATGTTGTTTGAGTTGTTGCGCCATTGCTCCATAAATAACTAGCAGCGCCAAGCGGAGCAGAAAGCAATGAAGAATCGCCCGCACAGATAATTGTACTTGACGGTATAATCTGATCTACAGCGCATGAAGCATCAACATAAGCATATCCAAAATGACCTGTAAGTGAGCAATCGCCTGTTGTGAATTCTATTGTTACGTTCTGGCCTATATAGCCAATTAGGTTTGTGAAAACAGTTTCCCAATCCTTGAATAGAACAAGTGTTCCGCCCCAATTCGTGGTTTGATAGTCTGGTGCGTTGGCTGCATCTGCGATAACAGAATACTCACCACAAGGAACATTATTTCCTAAAGAATCAATTACACGCACCGTAAAATAGGGAAGTTGATTTAAGCCATGACCATTTGGTGATTCGAAAACAACAGCATAGCTATATGTAAATAAAAAATTGCTTGAATCGACCAAGAATGTTTGTTTCATTCGAGCGGCTCTCGCTCCTACTCCTGTTCCATTTCCCAATCGAACCGAAAACGCTCCACTGAGTGGATCTACTCTGGAGATTCCTGTCACAGGATCGATTCCACCTCCAAAAACAGTGTGATACGGCCCTGGACCAACCCCAAATTCATTAACAAAACTATACGGTCCTGATCCATCAACATCACCTCTCGTTAAAGTCCAACCGGTGAGATCGCCTGTTTCAAAATCCATGTTTTCGCAGGGACCATCGGCAGCAGATGTTTCATTAGGAACTCCTCCAGGCGTAACACCAAGTTTTCCATTTTGAACGTCCGTTACCCATGAATCAAATGCTGTTTTGAATTCCTCATCTGTAATTCCTTGATCGCTAAGAATTCGATTGTGAATAGCGGAATGAAATTCTTGGTACCGTGCATCTATGAAATCCAATAAAGGCTGATTCTGATAATCGATTTCCGATAAACCAAGCACTGTTTCAACCTGATGAAGACTCTTATCTTCGAAAAGATGTTCTATTTGTGAATGGGAGTGTTGGGCATTTAATATGCTCGTACAAGCAAACAGCCCAAAAATGAGTGTGAAATATTTCATAGCAATAGAATTAAATGGATGACTACTTACAAAACGTTTGCTAAACCGTTTAGTTGCTATATCCTTATTATGCACGCATTTATAAAAACGCAACTTTTAAAGACAGTTTTTCGTCATTCATCTATAATAAATTCAAATACATCTACATTTTTATTTATTGCGCACGTATATCTTTATACTCTTGCGTTATCCGTTTTAGGGCTCTCAATTATCAAAATTGATCTTGAGACGAATATTTAAATGATTCAAATTCTCGCAATTTGCTAAAATCAACTAAATGGGTTGAACGGTTTTTATTGAAAACAAAGATTCATTACATTTAGGAAATGAATATGAGAGCCTTGATTAAACTTTTAGTCGTTGCAGTGTTAGTCTTAGTTTCTAGCTCTTTTAAGGCTATTCCTCCTCCAGCGACGTATACTATTTCGATTGAAATCACGAATATCCGAAACAAAAAGGGTGAAATTCAGCTTGAATTGTACCGTACCCAAAAGGCATTCAAAGCAGAGAACCCTTATAAAACCTTCCGCATTTCCAAGAATGATGTAACTGGGAAAACGCTCAATTTTAAGATAACGGGGCTGGAGCCGAACCATTACGGCCTTGCATTGTTGGATGATGAAAACGGCAATAAGAAAATGGATTACGGTTTGGTCTACCCGAAGGAAGGCTTTGGCTTTTCAGATTATTACCATACGGCATGGTCTAAACCGACCTTTTACAAATTCAAACTTTACTTAGATACAGACAAGTCAGTGACGATGAAAATTCGTTACATGTAAATAAAAGACTATGAAAAATTTAATAGTGTTCGGTTTTTTGATACTAAGCAGTTCAATCTTCGCTCAAAATGAAGAAGTAAAAACAAGTGCAGAACCAGTCAGCCCTGAAGTTGTTATTAGAGCTACAATTGACGCCATGTTTACAGGAATGCGAAATGGAGACAGCTCAATGGTTGCGAATGTGTTTCACAAAGACCTTCGTTTAATGAGTTCTTACACGACTAAAAAAGGCGAATCAAAGATTCACGTTGGAAGTTTAATTGAATTCACTACTGCGGTTGG
Organism: Salibacteraceae bacterium; assembly: GCA_047628775.1. Lineage (GTDB taxonomy): Bacteria > Bacteroidota > Bacteroidia > Flavobacteriales_D > Crocinitomicaceae > UBA4466. The sequence continues at coordinate 4,186 of JBLHVW010000127.1, forward strand.
GACGCCTCACGATGCCATTTGGGACGAGCGAATCTCCAACGTTGTTATTCAAAAAGATGATAATCTTGCTCAAGTTTGGATGGATTATAGCTTTTACCTCGACGATAAATTCAGCCATTGCGGTGCGAATTCGTTTCAGTTAGTCAATTCGAAAGACGGTTGGAAAATAATTTCAATTACGGATACTCGAAGAAGTACGGATTGCGCTGAATGAAATCAACTGATATTGGCTGGGCGTCATTTTACAACGATGCTTCTAAAGACTTCTCCGCAGAATTTCAAACGGAAATGGCCAACCAGTTAATGGAGCGGTTCAATGCCATGGTAGGAATTGAAAACTTTGCAACGGATAAAGAATTCATGTTGTTTATTGGATTTGATGAACTAAAAACGATTTATCAAGACGGATATGCATTTGCAGTCGTTGAAATAATTTCTCCGAATTCATTTACGAAAAGTCTAACTGCATACTGGAAATCAAGTGATAATGAGAACATCATGAGTTCTGATTCTGTCAACTCGGAAAACATAGAGTTCGGTTGGTGCGCTGATTTCGAAACAGAATACTTCAAAAGTTTTGCCAAAGAAAATATAGTTAGTCACATTAATGGGCAAAAGTTAAACTTTAAATTTGTTCCAGATCTACAACTTTTTCCTGATCTGAATATCCACTATGAATTCACAATGGAGCCGGAAAAAGATCAAATCGACTTTATAGTAAACTTGTTAAAAGAATGCTTTGTTGAAGCTTACATCTCTGGCGTTTCTAAAGATGACGGTAAGTATTCAACAATGCTTGATTTTCAGGGAACTGAAGTGGATAAAGGCGTAAAGCAGATAGAATTGTTTGTCCAGAAACTAAATTCAAATGAGCTAGCCGGAATTATTGAATCAATTACGATTAAATAAAATACTGTAACTACTGAACCGTAATTGTCACTTCCTTTTGCTCAACCTCCCCCGCACCATCGACAACAGTGCAAATAATCAAGTGAGAACCTTGTACAAAATTCGTGTATTGGATGTGATCTCCACCTCCAGTTATTGTTCCTGAATTATAGCTCCAATAATAATTGACTTGAGTTCCAGTGACGTCGGCAGTAATTCCAACATCTCCACCTGGACTCATCGATGAGTTCGATGAAAACAGACTAACGAATACCAGTGGTTGGTATTCTTCATCGACTTGTTTTTTGCACGATGAAAGTGACAAAAGAACAAGCAATGGCAGTAATATGATGTAATAGCGTTTCATAAGTTCTTGTTTTAATTGTAACGGATCAATTAACAATTGGCTTCATCATCCTTGCAAGAAGACTGACTTAAGATACTCCATTTAAAGAAATTATGCAAATACGCACGAGCTGCCACGAGGTTTTGGCTGCTGTGTTTGTGTTATATTTAGTTTTTAACCGCAAGAAAAAAGTGCAACTTTTGAAGACAAGCAGCAGCGCAGATAGGCGCAATTGAAAGGCATTTTTGGGGTCGTGCTGTTTTTTTGTTTTAACCACTAGGACACAAAGACACTATTCTATTCTAATTGCTTCGGATAAATGACATTAACAGACCATAAGGTTTGTGAAACTTTGTGTCGTAAAACACACCCTTCAATTGTGCCTTTGTGCCCTTGAGGTTATCGATAATAGAGTGGTGAATGTATTTTACAATATCTACTATTCAAGTATAGATAAATTACAACTTTAACTTACGAACCGTTCTGTAGGAAAGCACAAAAAACAATCCAATTCCAGCCATATTAAAGAACGCGTAAGGTGCATAAGAAAGTGTATCGATCTCCAAAGTTGCCGCCATATAAATTGCGGTTACGTGCCAAGGAATAAGCGATTCGAATAAGGTCATTGAATTTTCCATGGATCGCGATAACATCGGAAGTGGAATACCGCGCTCCCTGAATGAATCTCGAAACAATTGCCCGACTGTTAAAATTGAGAACATTGCATTTCCAGTTACACCATTCAAAAGGGCACCAGAAACAAAGGCAGAAACGATCAAACTGAATGAAGAAGTAACGACTTCCAATAACAAATGCATCAACTTATTTAACGCGCCTGAAACTTCCATTATTGCGCCAAATGCGATGGCCAGAATACAGAACAGAACCGCCCCACTCATCATCCCTTCAAATCCGCCTCGGTTGAGTAAAGTCGTTAGAACATTCATTACATTCATAGGTGTTTTAAGCGGTGGAATATGTAAAACATCAACTGCCATTGGCGCTTCTTGGGCCCAATAGCTATTACTAGCGCTAAAGTGGGTCATGTCCATATTGAACCCTGAAATCATTGATTTAGCGCCGTCTTGAATACTGAAACCGTTAAACGCCATCCCGATTATTATGGCAGCTATGCACGATGAAACCATTAGAGCAATTGGATTGTATCCTTTGTATCCCCCAGCAAAAACAATGATCGGAGGAATCAACATCACTGGATTGAAATTGTACATTCCGTCCAAAGCACCCATAACCCTTAACGCTCCTTCATTCTCACCTGCCTCTCCTCCATTCATCAATCCTAAAATCAAAAACGCAATAACAGCAAGTCCTCCAGAGATTAAAACATTGGGCAACATTCCACGAATATGATCATAAACGGATATCTCTGCAGACATCGCACAAATATTCGTTGTATCCGAAACGGGTGAAACTTTATCTCCAAAAACGGCACCAGAGATCACAGCTCCAGCAACCATTGGAAGCGGAACTCCCATACTGATTCCAATACCCATAAATGCAACTCCAGCTGTAGCAGCAGATCCCCAACTTGTTCCTGTAAACGTTGAGACCGTCGCTGTAACAATGAATGCAGTAACTAAAAGATAATCGGGATGTAAGATTTTTAAGCCATAATAGATCAAGTACGGAACCGTTCCGCTATACATCCATGTGCCGACAATTCCACCAATCGCGATCAAAATTAGAATAACGGGAAATGCCTTTTTTACTGTACTTGCAATGGCTTCCACCATTTCCTTAACGGATACTCCAACAACGTACGCAACAATTCCTGCGACGAGAGTGGAGATTAAAAGAATGAACTTCAAATCAATTTCCATCCATAAATTTCCAACTCCAACAAAGACACCCATCGCTAGCATCGGTATACTGGCCAGCCAGAGTGAAATTTCTTTTTTAGTGTCGATTGAATTTGAATCCATAGCGTGCGCAAGATAGGGAAACAATGCTAAATTTGTTCTAAACAGTTTTTATGTCTGATCCCTTCCATATTATTGAGCCAAAAGGCAAGAAAATCCCTTTTATTTTAAGTGTGCCACATTGCGGAACAGAATTCCCTTCAGAAATAATTGGAGATTACGTTCCCGATATGGCCAATGCACCAGATGATACCGATTGGTTCGTTCATGACTTGTACAATTTCGCATCTGAAATGGGCATCACCATTATCCATGCAAAATACAGCCGCTGGGTAATTGACTTGAACAGAGATCCAGAAAGCGCACCGTTGTATGACGACGGAAGAATCATAACTGGATTAACGACAACAACTGATTTCTTTGGAAAGGATATCTATACTTCTGATGATAAAATTCCAAATCAGGAAGAAGTTGAACGTCGATTAACGAATTACTATTGGCCGTATTATCAAAAAGTTCAGGCTCTATTGGACGAGAGAAAAGCGGAGTTTGGAAAAGCACTTCTTTGGGATGCACATTCAATTCGGCACCTTGTCCCAACGATTCGAAAAGATGTTTTCCCCGATATGATTCTTGGAAACAACGATGGTAAAACGGCGCATCCAAACTTAATTGAGACAACGCTTACAGGATTGAAATCAGGAGAATATGGAGTGAATCACAATACTCCATTCAAAGGTGGACATATCACGCGTTATTTTGGTAAACCAGAAAACAACCAACACGCTTTGCAATTAGAGATGAATAAGATTCTCTACATGAACGATGAAGAATTGGTGTTTGATGAAGACCGTGCAACTAAAATGAGAGAAGTTCTGAAAAGAACCTTCAACAATATAATTACTGAATTAGATCGTATTTAAAATGGGACATTTTTTCTTTGATAAAATCTTGCAAAATGACGGTTGGAAATCGAACGTATTGATTTCAACAAATCCGAACGGAATTATTACTTCCATTCAAGAAAATGCAAACAAAGAAGGTACGCACGTTAAAGGACTAGCGATTCCTGGGTTTCAAAATGCACATTCTCATGCTTTTCAATATGCAATGGCGGGATTGGCTGAAGTGCACAATATATCGCATACATCTGATGATTTTTGGTCATGGAGAGATGCGATGTACAAATTAGCACTCAGCGTGAATCCTGATCAAATGGAAAGCATTGCAGCGATGCTTTACGCGGAGATGTTGCGCCATGGATACACCAATGTTGCGGAGTTTCATTATGTACATCACGATAAAGATGGACAACATTACGATAACCTTGCTGAAATGGGAAGTCGAATGATTGGAGCAGCAAAAACTGCGGGAATTGGAATAACACTTGTTCCAATCTTCTATCAAAAAGGCGGCTTTGGAAAAGAACCAACGGAAGGACAGAAACGCTTTATTTCTCCAGACATCGATAGTTATTTAAGGTTATTAGAATCTAGTTCTGATGCTTGCAAGCACTATTCGCAAGCAAACATCGGTTTGGGAATCCATTCAATGCGAGGCGTTGAACCGAAGGATATTGCCGAGATAGCGAAGTCTGGACCGCAGGACATTCCATTTCACATTCACATTTCTGAACAGTTAAAAGAAATAGAAGATTCAATCGCCTATTTGAACAAACGACCAGTAGAATGGCTTCTCGACAACGTGGATCTTAACGACAGGTACCATCTCGTTCATGCAACGCATCTTACAAATGTGGAAACGTTTGGAATCGCGAAAAGTAAAGCGAATGTTGTGGTTTGTCCAAGCACCGAAGGAAACTTGGGTGATGGCATTTTCCCTCTTCGTGATTTTCAGGCGCAAGGTGGAAACTGGAGCATCGGAACAGACAGCCATGTTGGAATCAATCCATTGGAAGAAATAAGGCTTCTGGATTACGGACAACGTTTGATCACACACAAACGAAATACTTTCACTTCAGAAACGACAGGGAATAGCGGTGAATATGCTATTAAAATGGCGACCGAAGCGGGAAGAAAAGCAATGAACAATTTTAATTCTGACTATTTCAAAGTTGGCGGGATACTTAATGCTTCTATTCTAGAATCCAGCTCTCCTCTGCTTGCTACTTGTTCTGAAGCAAACTTGGCTTCAAGTATAATTTACACGGCAGACGCAACGCAACAGAACGGTACGATTGCCAATGGTGTTTTACTTCCAAATGGAAAAAGCGGTAATTACGATCAAATCAAATCGGATTTTATTAAGACTCTTAACGAGTTGAAAAACAGATAATATGGATATCATTCGTTTTAAAGATGCAAAAGTTACGGAATGGTCTGGAGGTCAAACATTCGAAATCTTGATCCAACCACACGGTTCTAATTTCAAAGAAGGAAACTACGACCTGAGAGTCAGCGTTGCGACAGTTAATTTATCATCGACAACCTTTACTCCTTTGCCCGGTGTGAGCAGAACATTGACCGTTCTTGAAGGCGACTTAAAATTAATCAACGAAAATCATTTTGAAGTTTACTTAAAGCCCTACCAACAACATTCATTTTCAGGGGATGAAACCATCCGAAGCCAAGGAAAAGTAAAGGACTTTAATGTAATGTGGAAAAACGGAAACGCGGTAGTTAAACACATGTCTTATTCTCAAAATGCTTCGATTTCAATTGAATCAAAAGCTGATGTGACACTTTTCTTTTTAGCCAAAGGATCCCTTAAATGTGGTGGTGAAATAATTAGAGAGTCAGATTCAATTGTTGCCCATAATACTTTGGAAATCAAAACAATTGACCCATGTGAAATCCTGCAAGTTTCATTTAATTACTGATTAGCATCTTAGGACAATTCGAATTTCGAGCTTGGTAAAGTACAGAAAGAGGAATACAAAAATTCTTTGAAAATGAGATTATCCTTGAGGAAGAACAGAATTGCGAATACTACAAAGGATACCGTGCTTATTTTGGCGGAACGCTTACTAAAATTATGAATTGAGAATTGGACGAATTTCAGCAACCCATAACCCATAATTCCTAACTCCTAACTCTGTCCCACCATTCAGATTCTCGTTTCAACAAAGCATCAAACTTCTTAGGCTGCTCCAATTCAACAAATACCTCTTCGTTTAGAATCGGATGCATAAACTTCAACGAAACGGCCGATAAGAAAAGTCCTTTGTGGCTCATGATATTCCCTTCTTCTCCATACAACTTATCGCCAACAATTGGATGGCCGATGTTCTTGCAATGGATTCTCAATTGATGCGTACGACCCGTTTTCGGAGACAATTCAATCAAGGATAAAAAATCACTTTTCACCGAATGAACACTTTCGAGCAACCGCAATTCCGATTCAGAGTCTTTGCCTTCTATCGAATCCTTAACAATCATAAATTCCTCAGGTTTCCCTTGGACAACGGCTCTGTATTTTTTCTCAATCGTTTTCTCCTTAAACATCGATGAAAGCTTCCTGTGCGCCATAGCCGTTTTAGCCAACAAAACAAGCCCGCTCGTTGCTGAATCCAAACGATGAACGGGTTTCGCCCACTTGAGAGCATCTTCTTGAGAGGAAAGTTTTATTGAATTGACCAACGCATTTTCCAGTGTGCGAAACTGATTCCCACTAACAACGAGTCCCGAAGGTTTGTTAACAACCAAAATATAGTCATCGGAAAAAACCACTTCAATATCCAAAGGAAACTCTTTTGGAATTCGATTTTGAGGGTCTACATATTCAATAATATCGCCTTCCTTAATCCAAACACCTGACTCCGCTCTTTTTGAATTGATCAATAATTCTTTACGCTTCAACGAATTCTTAACTGCATTTTTAGTCATGACTTGAGGAAAAACCCCAATCACATAATCGACCAAACGAATGGGCGCATCAACTTTAAGAACAGTATGAGAATGGATCTTTATCACGGTTCGAAGTTAACATGGAAGTTTTGTTACTACTAATTCTTAGCATAAATTTTACGATAATTATTCACAGTCAATATAAATTGGAATTCACTCTTAAAAAATGATCCAAATACCTTATATTTAAGACAATAAAACTCTACTACATTATGAAAAAAATTGCTGTTACTGGCTTTTTCGCCTGCTTTGGCTTGCTCAGTTTCTCCCAACAAAGCACAGTTTCCACTGGCGGAGAAGCGACTGGAGCGGGAGGAACGGTTAGCTATTCAATTGGTCAAATCGACTACAACAATAGCCAAGGATCGAATGGATCGATCAATCAAGGAGTACAACAACCTTATGAGTTTTACGAACTGGGAATTAAAGAAGCGTTTTTCGTGAATGTTTCACTTTTCCCGAA
>JBLHVW010000128.1:0-11575 GCA_047628775.1 Salibacteraceae bacterium
AGTTTCAGCGTTTTCATCGCTTTTAGTGCTTCCTGCTAATTTTTCAATAATTTCAGCTTTCTTCATAGCATCTGTACCTGAAATGCCAGAGGCGGTTGCAATTTCTCTTAACTCGGCAACTTTTTTGCCTTCCAAATCTTTTTTATCCATAAATGGTAACGAAAAGTATAATAATGATAATAGGGGGGGATATCTTTTTCTAGGAAACTCTATTAAAACACAGTCTATTTATGTGTTCTGAAGTACAATTATACGAATATTCTTCAATTAGTCAATCGAGTTTGATAAATAATTCTAACAATATAAATTGGAAGGGTCGATTAATCGATCATTAGGCACACTATGCTTTTCAATTATTGGATTTGACTATTCGTCGAACTATCGAACTATCGAACTATCGAGTAATCGATTTTATTATCTTCACGACATGAAAAAATTAGCGTTACACTGGAAAATATTAATCGCCATGGTTCTTGGGGTTATTTTCGCAATCCTTTCAATGAAATTTGGATGGAATAAATTCACGGCTGATTGGGTTGATCCATTTGGGAGCATCTTTATCAATGCCTTGAAATTAATCGCAGTTCCACTTGTATTGTTCTCAATCATAACGGGCGTTGCAGGAATGGGGGATCCATCAAAACTTGGCAGGATTGGTGCTAAAACGCTTGGCTTGTATTTAGTGACTACAGTAAGTTCTATTGGAATCGGATTGTTGTTGGTCAATGCACTCGCTCCTGGTTTACAATCAAATGAAGAGACACGGTTGAATCATAGACTTCAATATGAATTGTGGGCAGAAGAGACAAGCACAGAAGTTATTGATGGTAGGCATGAATTAAAAACGGCGTCCGCTGAACAAATTGCTAAGGCGCAGAAGTCCTACAAAGGTTCTACAGAAAAAAAAGAATACAAAACCGCTGCAGATAAGAGAGAAAAGGCAGACAAGGCAAGTTCAGAAGGTGCTGCTCCGGGGCCACTAAAAGCACTTGTTGATATGGTGCCAAGCAATATTATCATTGCGATGGGAGACGGTCGCTTAATGCTTCAAGTTATCTTCTTTGCCTTACTTTTTGGGATCTCAATGGCGTTTTTACCCAAAGAAAAGACGGGTGCAGTATTTGATTTCTTTACAGGAATGAATGAAGTGTTTATTAAAATGGTTCATATTATAATGCGAGGCGCTCCGTTTTTTGTTTTCTGTTTAATGGCTGGAGTTTTAGCGCGTTCAGCTGATACATTAGATGCTTTACTTGATATTTTCATTCAGTTGTTGGGCTATTCATTGCTCGTTGTTGCTGGATTGGCTTTGTTGATGTTCGTATTCTATCCTTTGTTGATGCGATTGTTTGGAGTTAAAATCGGATACCAAAAATTCTTCAAAGGAATGAGTCCCGCTCAATTCTTGGCTTTTTCTACAAGTTCGAGTGCGGCAACATTGCCCGTTACGATTGAATGTGTAAATGACAACCTTGGTGTTCCAGAAGAATCAACAGATTTTGTATTGCCAATTGGAGCAACTGTAAATATGGACGGAACATCTTTATATCAAGCTATTGCAGTTATTTTCTTAGCACAGTATTTCGATGTTGATTTAACTATTGGCCAGCAATTGGGAATCGTTGTTACGGCAACTTTGGCTTCTATTGGGGCCGCAGCTGTTCCTGGCGCAGGATTGATTATGTTAATGATTGTTCTTGAATCTATCGGTTTGAATCCAATGTGGGTCGCAATTGTTCTTCCGATGGATCGAATTCTAGACATGTGCCGAACTGTGATTAATGTGACCAGTGATGCTACGGTTGCGGCAATTGTTGCGAAGAGTGAAAAAATGAAGTTTAATGATTTGGAGTAGCCTTTGTAAAATTAATTGATTCAGTTTTATTACTAATTGATAATTTCAATTCTTACCGTCAAGTATTCACTGTCGGATTGAACTTGAACAAGATATATTCCCTCAGTTAATAAGGATACATCGACTAAAGTGTCGCCCTTTATGATGTTTCCATTTTTAAGATTGATCCTTTTAAATCGATTAGTTCAAAAGTACCGTCAACGGAACTGCTTGTTGAGATTTGATCCCCAGTTGAAGGATTCGGGAATATATTTAGTGTTTCTACTTTTTAGTTTTCATTCAGACTCAAAGTACACGTATTCGAAAGTCTTGTGAAGCTGTCGATAATATCATTCCAATTATTATCTACAATTTCATAGAATAGATTTAAATTCCTTGAAACCTTAATTAAATAAGCTTTTCCTTCAGATAGTGACCTGTATGACTTGCTTCGCATAGAACCATCTCTTCTGGAGTCCCCATAAATACAATTTTACCACCATTAACGCCGCCTTCTGGGCCTAAGTCAATAACGTAATCGGCACATTTTATAACGTCTAAATTGTGTTCTATAACAATGATCGAATGTCCAGCATTGATCAACTCATTGAAGGCAATCACCAACTTGTTGACATCATGGAAATGAAGTCCTGTTGTCGGCTCATCAAAAATAAATAGAGTAGGGGCGCTTGATTTTCCCTTTGAAAGGAATGAGGCTAGTTTTATTCGCTGTGCCTCACCACCACTTAAGGTGCTTGATGCTTGGCCTAGTTTCAAATAGCCCAATCCTACTTTTACAAGAGGCGCTATCTTTTGCGTGATCTTCTTTTCAATGCGTTCGTCATATTTGTTAAAGAAATCATAAGCTGATTGAATGTCCATTTCGAGCAGGTCTGAAATCGATTTCCCCTGGAATTCAATGTCCAAAGTTTCATTCTTGTAACGCGTTCCGTTGCATTGCTCACAGGTCAAGTGAACGTCCGCCATGAACTGCATTCCAACTGTGATTTCACCTTCCCCTTCACAAACCTCACATCGGCCGCCTTCAACATTGAAACTGAAGAATCCAGGTTTGTATCCTCTTGTTTTGGCAAGTGGAAGTCGTGAGTATAGTTCTCTGATGTCGTCAAATGCCTTTACATAAGTGATCGGGTTGCTTCTCGATGATTTACCAATTGGATTTTGATCTACAAATTCAACCGCTTTAATATGTGTTAAGTCGCCCGAGAACGATCTGAAATCACCTTGTTTGTCACCGTAAATCCCAAGATGCTTTCGAACAATTGGAAGTAAGATATTTTTAACCAATGTCGACTTTCCAGAACCACTAACGCCTGTTACGCAAACCAAGCTGTGCAATGGAAATGAGACATCGATATTCCTTAAATTGTGCAAGCTAGCGCCTTCTATCGTAAGTTTGTTTTTCGTTTTTCTTCGTGCTGATGGAACAGGAATTTTTTCTTTGCCCGTTAAATAATCCGCGGTTAAACTGTTCTTGGCGTTGATGAGTTTTTTGTGGGTTCCTTGAAATACAATTTCACCCCCATAAACTCCAGCCATTGGTCCAATATCGAGGATTTCATCCGCTGCTTGCATAATGTCTTCTTCATGTTCAACAACGATTACCGTGTTTCCAACATCGCGTAAGGATCTCAGCACTTTAATCAATTTTGTAGTGTCTTTAGGGTGCAGTCCAATGGAAGGTTCATCCAAAATATACATCGATCCAACCAAGCTACTTCCCAATGAAGTTGCCAGATTAATCCGTTGCGATTCTCCTCCTGAAAGTGAATTTGATTGTCGGTTAAGTGTTAAGTAACCCAACCCAACTTCTTGTAAAAACTCAAGTCGACTCACAATTTCGGGCAGGATTCTCTTCGTTACTTGCGCATCGTGTTTGTTCGGTTTTAATCCATTGAAGAATATCAAACTGTCGTCGACTGGAGAAAGCACAAGGTCTGTAATTGACTTTCCGCCAATTTTAACATAGCTAGCATCTTTTCTCAATCGCGTTCCTTTACAATCCGGACATTCCGTTTTCCCTCTATAACGAGACAACATTACGCGGAATTGAATCTTGTAGGATTTGCTTTCAACGAATTTGAAGAAGTCATTGATTCCTTTTACTTTTTTATTACCATTCCACAGAAGGTCCAATTGTTCGTCGCTTAATTCTGCAATGGGTCTGTGGATCGGGAAATTGAAATCCGAAGCTTGATCGATGAATTTGTCTTTGTAACGGCTCATTTTTTCACCTTTCCAAGCGATTACCGCTCCTTCGTAGACACTTAACTCTTTGTTTGGAATAACGAGATTGTTGTCAATTCCTATAACCTGCCCAAAGCCCTCGCATGATTTACACGCTCCAAATGGATTGTTGAATGTGAAGAAATGCTCGTTCGGTTCTTGGAACTCCATTCCATCCAATTCAAATTTGTTCGAGAACCGTTGGCTTTTATTGTTGCTTATTACTTTGATTTCACATTCTCCATCACCTTCAGCAAAGGCCAATGAAATCGAATCTCCATAGCGAGAAACGTTGTCATCATCTGAAAAGTCAATCCCAATTCGATCCACGACCAAGAACGCTTTTTCAATTCCCTTTGGCGGCTTCGCTATGATATCTTCGATCAACACGAATTCATCTTTTAAATACATGCGAACGTATCCTTGTTGTTTAAGAATCGCCAATTGCTTTTCCGTTCCGTATTTTTTAAAACCTGGAAGCGGACTGAGAACAATACATTTTTCACCCTTCTCCTGTTTCCGAAGAAAATCCACAACATCAGAAATAGTATGTTTTCGAACGGTATTTCCAGAAATAGGGGAGATCGTTTTTCCAATTCGAGCAAAGATGACTTTTAGGTAATCGTAAATTTCAGTACTCGTTCCAACCGTAGAACGCGGGTTGTTCGAAGTTACTTTTTGCTCAATGGCAATTGCCGGAGCGATTCCTTTTATGTAGTCCGTCTCAGGCTTGTTCAATTTCCCAAGGAATTGACGCGCATAAGAAGAAAGACTTTCAATATACCGACGTTGACCTTCAGCATACAAAGTGTCGAAGGCCAAAGATGATTTTCCAGATCCCGAAAGCCCCGTAATCACTGTAAACTTCCCGTGTGGGATTTTAACATCAATGTTCTTTAAATTGTGAACCCTTGCGCCTTTTATTTCAATGTTCTTCTGCTTCAATTCTATGTCGTTTTGAGATCAATAAAGGTAACCAATAATTGATTCAATTAAAATGGATTTATACCGAAAGTTTATAGAAATAATCTTTGTAATTTTAATTCTGTGCAATTTTCCAATTCAATGCATCATATGTATATGAAACTGCTTTTTATTTGTGTTCTTTTAATCTCAAGTTGTTCCTGGGGGCAAGTAGATTCTTTGTCTACTGATTCGCTGCGTGTTGTCTTGCCAACTCAAGAATTGAAATTTAAGCCTGTATCTAAGCCATCAAGACCTAAGAGTAAACAAAATGGACGTTTTTCTGCTTTTGAATACAAAGGCGATTCGATTTTTGCTAAATCTTACTCCAATCAAAATTTCTTTCTCTATTTCGGTCAGGATTCTAACTATATTGAAGCGCGTTTGCCTATTCCAGAATTAAGATACCACGATGGTAAAGTATTTTATAATGTTCGGTTGGATAGTTTAGAGACAGAGCATCCATATTTGATAATATCATGGTATTGGGGGCAAGAAGCTATACAGTCAACCCATTCAGGTAATGGCGATCTTATGTGTCAAAACACGCAAACTACCCATTCCAAAAACAATGAAGGAATGACAATTTTAAGCTTAAATACTAGAAGAATTATTTTTCATGGAATTACGAAGATACAATCGAAAGAGGTTGAGGTAAGGTATCCTGGTGGAAGTAGGCGAACAATTGAAGATGATAGAAAAGAACCTGTTCGTCTGCGTAACAGATTGCTATGCTTGTTCTATTCTGACTGGGGAGATTATTTTATTGAAGAAAAGAAAAAATATTTAAATGGATTTTATTTAGTTAAGGATGAGCGATTTGAAAGGTTTAAGAAGTGATGAATTCATCATTCATCAATAATAATTCAAAATTATCTTCAAACGAGCCCAACCTTTTCAAATAACGGTACGTTCTAGTATCTACATCGATGAAATTGAAGAATTTTGGCAGAAATATTGTCAATTCAGATATTTTCTCTACATTGGAAGTTCATTATCAATTAAAAACGCGGAAGCCTATAGATTATAACATTACTCTTAAACAAGTTTGATCACAAAGATTGAAACTACTTAAACTGGTAAGTTATGATAAAGGAGAACATCGATGACCGCGATTTAGTCACAGCATATATTAATGGGGATGAAAAAGCTTTTGAAGCGTTATTAGTACGTCATAAAGATAAGATTTACCGCTTTATTAATATGAAAGTTCGTGACGGCGCATTAGCACAGGATATTTTTCAAGATGCTTTTATTAAAATAGTAAACACGCTTAAGGCGGGTAACTATAACGAGGAAGGGAAATTCTTGCCTTGGGCGATGAGAATCGCACACAACTTAGTCATCGACTACTTTAGAAAGAACAATAAAGTGAAGCTTATTTCTGAGTCTTCTTCTCAACGTGACGATTTCAATATTTTCCATACAATTAAAATGGAAGATGAAAATGTTGAAGAAGAGATGACTAGAGTGGAACTTGAATCACAAATGGTAGACCTGATTGAATTTTTGCCTCAATCGCAGAGTGATATATTAAAAATGAGAATATTTAAAGAGATGTCGTTTAAGGATATAGCTGAATTAGAGGATATAAGTATCAATACTGCTCTTGGAAGAATGCGTTATGCACTTATCAACCTTCGCAAAATGATTGAAGAGAATGACCTCGTAATTCACTTCTAAAGCAAATGATAATGGTGTTGTATTCGTTTTCGAAATATGCACTGTTTACGTAGTAGTAATAGTAAGTTATAAAATCCTGTCTCGGTTCAACCGAGACAGGATTTTTCTTGTCCTTATATTTTAAACTGAATAGTCCTTTACTGCTTGACTATTCTTATAATAGATTGCGCTTGTTCACTTCTAACTTCGATGAGGTAGATTCCTGAATTCACATGTTGGATATCAATGTTGACATCACCTTCAGTAAATGAATCTGAATAAACTATTTGACCTTGAACATTGTAAATATTTACTTCAAACGTAGTAGTACCCTCTTTCATTTCTAGCATGAACGTTCCGTTGTTTGGATTCGGATGAACGCTAAATTCGTTGCCGTTTGTAATTTCATCTATAGAGGTGTCATCAGGAATTGACGAGATGTAATTGTTCATCGAAAGCGTATCAGTACAACCTGAAGCAGTATCCACAGCAATAAGCATTACATCCCAAGTTCCATCGGTCATGTAAGTGTGTGAAACAGTAGACGCGTTGTTTTGTTCTGTAGAACCATCACCAAAAAACCAGGTAAAATTATAATTCGTCGGATTCGGTGTTTGGTTGTCAAATTCAACGATAAGAGGCGTGAATCCAGAGGTCACATTTGCCTGCGTTGCTAATGAGAAGTCGACAGTTCCTGTCCCCACATTGATTCCTTCAGTTGCTGTACAACCAATCGAATCTATTACGGTTAGGGTGTAATAACCATTATCAAGTCCCATATTAAATGCTGTTGTATCTCCATTACCCCATAAATAAGAAGGGGGGCCTACTAAACCAGTTAATACTTGCATATGAGCAATTCCGTCGTTTGTCGCAAAGCATGTTTCGTCTACAGAACCGAGAGTCAAATTCAATTGAGATTCAACCGTAAATGAAGCGCTCAAAGCACAACCTGTAGAATCTGAAACGCTTAAAGTATATACTCCAGGAGCAAGGTTTGTGATTGTATCATTTGTTGAGCCAGTACTCCATAAATAGGAAGGTGTTCCATTAAAACCGTTCGCACTTGCTGCGATCATTCCATCTGCGGAATTGTAGCATACTTTTACAATATCAGTCGTGTCAATAGATAGCCCTGGACAATTATACGTCTTAATGGCTATCGATGGAGCATCTTGACCATTCCATCCACCTACGAACCAGTTTCCATCAACGTGTACAGGTGAAACCGGTTGGCGGTAATAATCTTCGTTCCCAGAATAATCAATAGTGTTATCGTACCCGAAAGAGATTGTCGCCGACTCGAATGTTTGAAGGCAGAATAAGTAACGGACACTGTCTTGTAAAACCACTGACGTTCCAAATGCAACGTATGCTACATCATTAACTTCGTCGTTTGAACTTGGGTAGTGTGTTCCAAACGAGATCAAGGTCAAATTCTGAAAAGCATCATTAATTATTGGGTCAAATTGATATGCAGGATCGTCCAAATCATCCCAGCCATCATCCCATTGATATAAGTTAGCGAAGATTTCAGCTCCGACCAAATCGTTGATTGCCGTATCTGTATGAGGAATAAAATACATTCCTTCAGCGGTCATAGAGCCAATATTGTTCTCTTGAACCATAGTACAAGCTTGATATTCCGTTGTAGAGTTTGAAGGATAGTTGTTCGCAAAAGGAAGTCCAGCAAGATCAGTATTTGAGGCTGATAACGTTTGATTTTCAACCGTGAAAGTTGAAACCAACTCATTATCAAAATCAGAATCGTCAACGCCACCTAGGCTCAATGTGTATGTTAAGGTATAGAGTCCAATTGGATAGTTTCCAACCCCTCCAAGGTTAAATGTTGGGAATTGAAACGTATTGCCATTAAATACTGGAGTCGATGAACCTGAAATCATAGAGCCTATTGTTACGGTGTCATCATATACATTTCCACCGGGACCATCAATTTTCGCTCTAACTGAAACGTTGTTTTGGACTGCTGATCCATAGTTGTAAACTTCAAGACCTAAATCAAAACCATCGAATTGTGCTGAGTTAGCTCCTCCATAAGGTGAGACTAATGCTTCCGCTTTGATTCCTCCAATGTCATTTGTAAAGGCGCCTATTTTATTTCCTAGAAAGACAACTACTGGTCCGTTTCCCATTTCATTAACGAGAAGTGCTCCATCACTATCATTGATCATTACAACCGGAATAGTCACGCTTAAGCCGTATGTACCACCGCCCATTCCGATAACTGCATTGGTGTTATTAATAAGAATAACTCCAATAGCACCTGCGTTTTGGGCATTTAATACTTTTTGACTGAATTCGCAGGAATTTCGATAAAGAACTGCAATTTTACCTGTAAGGTTATTTATGATTGGAAAGCATCCTTCCTGAGAGACAGGGTGCCCTTGAGGGTTAATACCAGGTGTTCCATCTTCCCCGAGCATCAAAGTATCCTGAACGAATGTTCCTGGAATGTTAAAATTGGGTGTAGACCAATCGCCTCCAGTGGGGTCTGCCCACGAAAAGCCATAATTAAAGACGATAGGCGCAGGACTTATTCCTAAAGTCATTATTTGCGCATTGGATAATGTCGTTATTGATAGTGAAATGAATAAGGTTAAAGTTGATAGTAGCGATTTCATTGTAAGTAATTTTAGTCAAATATGAAGCTTAGTCGTAACTCTTAGCAATCGATTATCACAAACTGACTAAATACATTTGCGTATATCACAAGTTTCTGAAATCAAGTTCAAGTCCTTATTTTAGATTAGAGTAGGTTATCGTGAATATAACGATTATTTGTTTCTCAAGCACCAGTAATAATACGTGGCTGCGTAATAATTATTTAATTTAGTATAAATACAACTATTAAAGTTGTAATTGGTTTATGACATTAATACGTCATATACCGATCCTTCTTCTCTTGATATATGTCCGCAAAAGGAACTAAAATACCCGTTTCTTCAACGTTTCCAAACTCAGGATTAACAGCAGTTCCGAATGTTTTCATCGATGGAGATAAGTTCATATAAATATTTACCAATGGCGGGATGTATTCATCGCGTTCTTTCGCATAAACACTCAAAACTTTAAACCCTTCTTTGAAGTCGAGACCTTTCAATAAAGAATCACATTCTGCAGAATCGTAATCTTGTTCCAATGGGTGGAATGGTTTCATAAGTTGATCGACATCCGGGAAATAAGAATGCATGAAATGCAAAAGAAAATCTCGAGCTTCCGTGTTGTACGTTGGATACATTGTCACCTTTCCGAAGAAGTACATTATTTCTGGGTGTGTTTTTACGATTGCGCCCAAACCATCCCAAATATTATCCAAAGCAAAAAGTCCTTTTCTTGGATTTACTGTTGGCTGAAAATTCGGTTGAACCCAGCTTCTTCCTAATTCAATTGTGTTCGGCAAGTAGTTGTCAATAAATTGATCCGTAAACGAGAAGTAATGCGCCGTTGAAAGCTCTATATTTTCTCTGTCAGCAAGAACTTTTTGACACAATATAAATCTGTAGCCTCCAATAATTTCTTCATCCTCAGGCGACCAAACAATCAATTGATCGTAGCAATTTTCTGAAGTGTCAAAGTCATCCAAATCTAAGGATTGACCTGTTCCACCTCCAGATGCTCTAAATGTCACTTCTCTTAACCGTCCAATTTCTTTTAAAACATTTGGAGAGTTGTGAATATTGACACAATATATTTCATTTCCACCTTTCCGCGTTGGGCGCAAAAATCGATCTGGATTTAATTCTTTTTTAAGAATAGCCTTTTCTATTGGTTCTATAATAGGTTCCATATTATAACTGCTTTCTAAGTTCGTAAACCTTTTCTTTTATTTCTTGAGCCAATTCATTGTCGTTCGGGTTGTTCATTAAATAATCCCTGTCAATAGGATCGCCGACAACAAACTGCATGTGTTTTTTTCTCTGTTTGAAAAGTTCGCTAACAAGGTACAACATTTCAATGTTAGATTTAATACCTATTGCCTTTCTGAAACGATACAAGCCATAAAAAAATCGAGAGAGTTCTCCGTCTATATAAATGGGAATAATCGTTCTATCGCATTCTTTAGCATACGTGACAAAGGTTTTCTTCCATTCAAGGTCTTTAATTATTCCGTTTTCTTTTCGACTCACCATTCCTGCTGGGAAAATACAAACCGCATCTTCAGATTCAAACAATTCTCTGACCTGATTCCGAATAGAGCCTTTGTTCTTGCCATGTTTATTGATTCCAACAAACATACCTTTCATGTTTTCAATGTTTAATAGAAGGTCGTTCACAATGAATTTTAAATCTTCTCGATGTCCACGCAAAGCAGAAACCAAGATCATCGCATCCATACCTCCAAGTGGGTGATTCAATGCAATTGTGATTTTCCCTTCCTTTGGGATTTTCTCAATTCCTTTAACGGACAGGGTGATATCCATATAATCAACCGCAGCTTGACACCAATCTGTGTTTTTCTTGTGCCGGTTGTATTCTAGAAAATGATTGACTTCATTCTCATGGAGAACGTATTTTAAATAGCTAATTATTCCTTGAGGCAAACGTTTTGCGAGCTTGGGATTCTTACTCTCAATCAGTCGTTGTACATCAATAAATTTGTCTTGGCTCATATCAGATGCGAATTTAATTTAATTCTCCGTCTAGAGTTGTACTCTCATTTTGTTTTTATTCACAATTCAAGTTTGAAAATAAGCTCTTTTTTCCGTCAGAAGATCAATACTCTATCTATAGTTTATTGTAGTTTTGTACACCTAAAATAACACCGTCTATAGTTATGATTGAATTATCGGATCGATTACAAGCAATGGAAGAGTCAGCAACGATTGCTATGTCTCAAAAAAGTAGAGA
>JBLHVW010000129.1:0-11318 GCA_047628775.1 Salibacteraceae bacterium
TGATCAAAAAAATATTTACCTTATTGTTTTTAGTTGGTTTTATCGCAACTAATTCATTTGGCCAGCTTGTCTTGTCAGACGCAGATTATGATGCTTTGAATCCATTGGATTGTGCGGGTATTGATAATGGAGGTAGTCCAAATTTTACGGATGGAGCTGGAAATTATGCACCTGGAATGAATGACACTATTGTTTTATGTCCAGACTTAAATCAAGGATCAAAAGTGTCAATTTCCTTTGCTACTAATATTGGATATACATGGAATGTTGATGGCACTGATACTTTGTACATTTATGATGGATCGAACACGTCTGCGCCGTTAATTGGTGCATTTAATTCCATTACTGATCCACTTAGTTTTTTCGTTCAAGCTTCTTGGGCCAACGTATCTGGCTGTTTAACTCTTGTGTTTGTTTCTAATGGTGCAATTGAAGGTACTGGCTGGGAAGCAAATGTATCTTGTGGTAACCCTTTTCAGCCATTTGATCCGCATATTGAGGCCTATATAAATGGAATTGGAGCTGATGCGCTTAATCCATTAGATACCGGTTATGTGGATGTTTGTTTTGGCGATTCAATATTGTTTATTTCAACACCAGACTTTCCAAATTCTTTCGAAACTAACGGGTTTGGATACTCGCAAACTGTTGATAATTGTGCTTTTAATTGGACTATTGGAGGAGTTGGTCAGTTTACAAATGATAGTGTTTGGTTCACACCACCACAACGAATGGGATATTATGTTGATTTAAGGGTGACAGATATTTTTCCTTTAAATGCAAGAACTACTTGTAAAGTTCGTGTTTCTCAATTGCCCCTCTTTACTGGCACTGGACCAATTGAAGATACTGTTTGCTTAGGTCAAAATACAAATTTAGTTGGAGGAGTTACCCCTACTGATACAGTTGGAATTGACATACCCAATGGGGAATTAACGGCTGGGGGAACCTTTGCAGGTTTGACGTTTTTACCAGATGGAAACGGTTTACAGTCTCAAACATCAATTGCTTTTGCTGGGTTTGATAACAACGCGATCGTATCAGGACCAGGAGATATGGTTCAGGTTTGTATGGATATAGAGCATTCTTATTTAGGAGATTTGGAAATTTCTCTTGAGTGTCCGAACGGGACAATTGTTTCTTTAGTAAATGCAAATGATCTGGGGATTGGGATGACACCTGGTGGATGCGGTAGTGGGATAGGAACATTCTTAGGAAACGATACTAACATTGATGGAGGAGTTCCTGGCAGTCCGGCTTGGACTTATTGTTTTTCTGAAATTAATGCTACTCTAGGGACAATGTGTGATGAAAACAACCTCAATAATTATTGGGTTATTAATGATTATGGTTTTCAGGCTATGAATCCGGCAGGAGTATATTTACCTGATGCACCATGGAGTGGATTTAACGGTTGCCCTCTAAATGGGCCTTGGACAATAATTGTTCAGGATAATCAAGGGATTGATGATGGTTATATTTTTGAATGGAGTATTGAGTTCAATTCATCATTGTATCCAACACCTGAGAGTTACCAAAACTATGTGGTTTTTGAAGATTGGGCTGCTGACTCAACAATTATATCAGGACAAAGCGATACTCTCTTGGTTGTTCAACCAAATACACCTGGGAATTATGGATATACATACAACATCACCGATGATTTTGGATGTGATTATGATACAACAGTATTCTTATACGTTCTTCCTCAACCGGTGATTCAAAATGATACTATTGGATGTAACTTAGGCGTTTTCTTGCAAGGAACTGAATCCTATAATGGTGGTGTTTGGAGTTCTGCTGATACTTCTATTAATTTTGATCCAAACCAGTTTGCTGAGAATCCTCAAGTATATACTTCAACCCCGGGGACGTATGAAATAACATATACGGATAATGCATGTAGCACTCCAGTGACAATGGAAGTGACCTTCCCTCCTTATGTTTGGGCAGCATTGTCTGATACAGTGCTGTGCTATGGAGTTGAATACGATCTAGATCCAGCACATGAAGCTTCGGTGACAATGTGGGATTGGAATACAGGTAGCACGGATTCAATGATAATAGTTACAGAGCCTGGAGTCTATACCGTTACAGCATCCAATATTTGTCATTCGGGCACGGCTTCAGCTATAATCGATTACAAACTTTGCGATATTACTGCTCCTAATATTGTCTCATTATCATCTGCGGTAGGAAACGACATTTGGTTTGTGCAATCAGAAGGGATTCAATCATTCGAATGTCATATTGTAAACCGTTGGGGGAATAATATTTATTCTTTCGATAGCACTACTGGTGGGTGGAATGGTAGAGATAACAATGGAAACATTGTCAGCGAGGGAACGTATTACTATATCATTAATGCTGTTCTCGAAGGCGGTGAGCCACTTACAAAGCAAGGATTTATTCAAGTAGTTCATTAACCATTAGAAAATAAGTGAGAAGGGTGGCCAATCGGTCACCCTTTTTTTATGTTCTTATGCGAAGTATCTGAATTTCTTCGTTAGATTTATACCAAACAATCCCAATGAAAAATATCGGAATTAATGGTTTCGGAAGAATCGGAAGGTACTTCACTAGAATGTCATTAGAGAATGAGAATGTAAATGTAGCTGTCGTCAATGACTTAGCGGATATAAAAACACTTGCACATTTGTTTAAATACGATAGTGTTCATCGTGGATTGAAACATGAATTCAAAACTGAAGGAAACAAGCTCGTTTTTGAGAATGGAAAAACAATTCTATTCATTAGCGAAAGAAATCCTGAAGACATAAAGTGGGCGGAATTGAATGTTGATTTTGTTTTAGAGTCCACGGGAATATTTCGAACTAGAGAACTTGCTTCGAAGCATTTTGTGGGGGGCGCTAAAAAAGTGATTTTATCTGCTCCACCTCAAAGTTCTGACATTAAGACGGTCGTTTTAGGGGTGAATGATAATTTGCTGTCACCAGATGATAAAATCGTCTCTAATGCGTCCTGCACGACAAACTCAGCCGCTCCAATGCTAAAGGTCATGATGGAGATGTGTGAAATTGAAAGCGCGTTTATTACGACAGTGCACAGTTATACGTCCGATCAACGATTGCACGATGCGCCTCACAAAGATTTAAGAAGAGCAAGAGCCGCGGCCGAATCAATTGTTCCAACAACAACTGGAGCTGCAAAAGCGTTGGCAAAGATTTTTCCAGAACTGGAAGGTCATATCGGAGGATGTGGAATTAGAGTTCCCGTTCCAGATGGTTCAATGACCGATTTAACGTTGGTTGTCAAGAACCCACCGACCGCTGATGAAATTAACAAAGCCATGCATGAAGCAGCAAACGGAAGCCTAAAAGGGATAATGGCCTACACAGAAGATCCAATTGTTTCCGTCGATGTTATTGGGAACCCAAACAGTTGTATATTCGATTCACAGCTTACCAGTGTAATCGGTAACATGGTCAAAATAATGGGTTGGTACGATAACGAAGCAGGCTACTCAAACCGTTTACTTGATCTCGTACAGAAAATTTAATGCCAACTATAAGCCAGAAACCAGAATTTGAAAATACTCATCTCTATAACTTTATTCTTAACCTTTACAATTCATGTAAAAGGACAGAATAATTTTGGATCATTGAGTAGCAATTACACGCCAACCAATAGTCTTTATATTAACCCTTCATCTATTTTGGATGCGAAAGTATGGTTGGACATCAATTTGGTTGGAGCTGGCTCATACACCAATAATAATCTTGTTTACCTCAGAGATCAAAGGTGGTTTGACATCACCAAAGACGCTATCAATGATGACATTCGGCTAACGGAAGATGATATAGGCTACAATCAAGGGAAGAACAAGTACCATGCGTATAATAGAAATTTTGTAACGGGTCCCTCTGCTGTTTGGAGTCAAGGAAATCATGCCGCAGCCCTTTCTACCGGAGCGAGAAGTTATTTAGGCGTTCGAACGCTTCCTGAATATGCTGGTAATTACATTGAAAATGGAGTCCAAGATTACGTTCTTCAGCACGATATTGATTACACAATAACAAATTTAAAGGTGGCCGCATTAGGGTTTGGAGAAATTAAAGGAACCTACGCGTATACCTTTTTCAAGAGACGTCAGGATATGTTTATGGCGGGAATTAGTTTATCGAAGTTGTTTTCAACAGGAGGTGGTGCAATGAATATTTATGACGCTCAGTTCTTTGTCGATAACGATAGTCTTTTGCCAATTGCGCATCTTGAAGCGGATGCTATGTATACGCCAAACATTGATCTGAATCCGAAAGGAGGTTGGGGATTGGACCTTGGGTTCACCTATCAGAAAATGAAAGGGAATGCCAATCAGTATTTCCCCAATTCAAAAAGAATGGGATGTAATTCTATGCCGTATCTATACAAGCTGGGAGTTTCAATAATGGATATAGGGTCCCTAAAATTTGAAGAAGGAGATTACTTATTTTCCGGGTATGATTTTGACAATTATGACTGGTACGCCTATGCAGATCAAGAAGTAAATGATGATAATTTCACAACGGCATTAGAAGAAGCAGAGGATGTAATTACTCAAGGTCAAGTGCGAAAGCAAAACAAAATTCGATTGCCAACATTTGCTTCGGTTCAATTCGACTATAATTTATGGGCATCAAAGATTTATGTGAATGCGACGATTGTCCAAGGGATTCCAGTTCCGAAAAGACGTTTTGGGATCCGTCATGCAAACAGTTTAAGCCTTACGCCTCGTTTTGAATCGTTCTTTTTTGATTTTGCACTTCCATTCAGTTTGTATGAGTATAGATATCCTCAAATGGGTGCTTCTGTTCGCTTAGGGCCTATTACAATCGGTACGGATAAACTCTGGAGTTGGATTCAAACGCACGATATTTACGGCGCTGATATTTACGTTCATGTAAAGATTCCATTCAGGTACAATCCTAAATGCAGATCAAGAATGAAATCATCTAGGGGTTCGAGATCAAGAGACCGCTCACCAACAAAATGTACTATTTAGATTAACGCCATTCAAGAACCCATCCTTTTGGAGCTCCATCCTGAACATTTGACATGTCTGTTTGCGCCTCTGCTCTTGTAGCGTAAGATTGCACGCTCACAATGTTTTGTGCACCTCTAGCAAACGTTTTTGCAGGATATCCCATTCCTTTCAGCTTTTCAACAAGACGGTTGGCATTTTCAATTGAGCCAAATGCACCTGCCACAATATGGAAAGGTTGGTTGTTTGATCCGCTTTTGACTAATGCAGGTTCTGGTTCTGGTTCTGGTTCTGGTGTTTCTTCAACAATAGGATCTGTTTCTGGGTTTTCAGTATCAATAACCTCGGCGTCAGGATCTGCATCCATTTCGTCGTCGAGTGCTTCTTGAGCCTCTTGGTCTTGATCACTTATCGTTTCTTTCAACTCGTTTAACTCTTTGGGTTTGTCCTTTTTCTCTTTGGTATCTGCCAAGAAGGGTACGTGCTGTTTTAAGTTCTCATAATCCATCGCGAAATACGTTCCGCCTGCAATGATCAACAATAAGATCACCATCAACATATAGAAACCAACACTGCGTTTTTTCTTCGGTTTTCTTTCGGCTTTCTTTTTCTTAAGTTTTTCTAATTTCTTAGTCGTTTTTGAGAGTTCTTGCTTCTCAGCAATATTCATTTCCTTTTTTGAAGTTGGCGCTGGAGTAGTTGGCGTTACTGGAACTACCACTGGGATTACTTTCTTCTCGGCTACTTTTGGCTCCTCAACTGCAACTTTTTCAGGTACTATTTTTGGTTTTTCTTCTGCTTGGGACTTTTCAGCTTTCGGGGCTGGTTCCTTTTTTTCAACTGGCTTTTCAACCGGGGCAACTTTTTGTTCAGGTGTCTTAGCAGGTGCTTCAGCTTTTGGTGCGGGTTTCTCCTGTATCGGTTCCTTAGCTTTCGGTTCGTCTTCTTTTTTCGGAGTTTTCGCTACAATAGGTACAGCTTTTGGAACGTCTTCTACCGCGGGCGCCGCCTTATCAGCCTCCCAACTCTCAAATTCGATGTCGCCATCTGCGCCTTTGCTGAACGTTCCAAATTGAAACATATCATAAGAGTTACCTTGGTCTAAAGAAGTCTTAATTTCTCTAACATGCTTGGCAACAATATTTTTCGCTTCGTTTTCTTCAATTCCTTCTTTAGCGGCAATATGAGCGGATAATTTTCCGTCATCGTGCTTTAAATAAGGCATAAACATTACTTCACCTGTAGTCGTATTTGTGATTGTCAATGCTCCTAAGCCAGGGATAATAATCGTGTTTGTTTCTTTGAGAATTTGCAGTAAATATTGATCCATAGTAATAGTAATAGTAAAGGGGATGTTTAAAATACAAAAAAAATCAGAACAACTCTGAAAAATTGAATGTCTTATCTAATCGAACGCCTTTGTCCGTGTTCGTTACAGTTGCAAGTTCGTTTGCGTGATCATGTTCCATAAACAAAACAAGTTCACTGTCTGCTGCCGTTCTTAGAAACTGTTCTTTTTCATTCAACGTAAGAAGCGGTCTGGTATCATATCCCATCACATATGGAATTGGAATATGGCCAACACTTGGCAGTAAATCCGCCATAAAAACCAATGTCTTGCCTTTGTAATGAATGTGAGGAATCATCATGCTTTCGGTATGTCCATCAACGAACAGAACATCGAAATTGTTGAACACATTCGTTGTGTAGTCGCCAATACGCTCAATAAATTTAAGTTGACCACTCTCTTGAATCGGCATGATATTCTCTTTCAGAAATGAGGCTTTTTCTCTTGGATTCGGTTCCGTCGCCCAGGTCCAATGTTTCTCGGTGCTCCAATATGTAGCATTCTTAAAGACAGGCTCAAAACCCGTTCTGTCTTTGTTCCATTTAATCGCTCCACCGCAATGATCAAAATGCAAGTGCGTTAGAAAAACATCCGTGATATCATCCAGACCGTAACCCAAACGTTTCAAGTTCGGTTCTAAGCTGTTCTCATCCGACAAATAATAATGCGAAAAGAATTTTTCAGTCTGCTTGTCTCCAATCCCTGTATCCAATAAAATCAATCGATCTCCATCTTCAATAAGCAATGACCGCATCGACCAATCGCACATATTGTTGCTGTCTGCAGGGTTTGTTCGTTGCCATAACGATTTTGGAACGACACCGAACATTGCACCTCCATCGAGTTTGAAATTGCCAGTATTTAAAGGGTGAATTGTCATTTACGTTGATTTAATTTGAAAAGTAGAGAATTCCTATTGCTAAGATAGCAGAAATCAATCCTATAATTTTTTGCTTGGATACATTTTCTTTGAAGGCGACAAATCCAATCATAGATGAAAGCAAGACAACGGATACATTTGTTATTGCAAGAACTGTTGAGTCTTTCCAGCCAGTTGTGCTGTATGAAAGAATCAATAGGTAAATTGAAAAGAAATTTGGGATGCCTAAAAAGATTCCCGCAATGGCATTTTTAATGTGAAAATTGGAGCTGCCATTTATGAATTTTACAATCAAAATAAGAAAACCTATAACTCCAGCCATTCCAAGTCCGATAGCTGAAAATAGTGCCGTTGACATTGAGCCCAATTCATAATTTTGAACGTAATTCAATGTGAAATCGAGCGCTCCACTTCCAAAAAACAAAAGGAGCAACATCCACGTCGCATGCGTTTTGCTTCCTTTTGAATAAGACACCAAGAAGACGCCGAGAATTGCGAATAGAATCCCAAGAACTTTAAGAATCGTGAAGCTTTCCGAATAGCCAACAATCATCAAAATGATGGAAATGGCCATACTCATTTTTACGGCAACGGATGTTGAAGCGACACCGTTTATTTGAGAGCTTTTGGCCATAATGAAAAACAACCCGATGAATAGAATTGCACTTATTGCGGCATAAACCATCCAACCTGTTTCATTCATGGATTCTGGATTCCATTGATTTCCATAAAGGCTAAACCCAATAATGAATGCGATGAAATAGTTGAAAACAATGGCCTGAAATGTGTCGATTTTGTACCGATCAAATAATTTAAAAAGAACAAAGATTAGACTTGAACTTATGACCGAAAAGATTAATGCAATCATTGATTTTTATAATGTTTAAGTGTGTCACCAAAGAATAGTTCTTCAGTAAATGTTCCTACCATTTTTGGTGCTTTTGTTCCCTTTTCAAAAGTTCCTTGCCCCACAATTGTGCAGGCTTCATCCCAAAGATTGGCATCGATAAAAGATTGTAATGTTGTCGCTCCGCCTTCTATACAAACAGATTGAATTTCTTTTTCGTAAAGCGTATTTAATAGTGTTTCAGGATTGATTTCATCGACTTGGATGTATTCCACGCCGTCCAAATTTTCTGTTTTTTTTGTATTGATCACGATTGTATTTGCTTCATTGTCGAAGACAGCGTAATCTGAAGTCAATTGCGCTTTGCTATCGATAATAACACGGATTGGATTTGTTCCAGCAACGTCCCGAACTGTCAATGAAGGATTGTCTGCCTCGACGGTTTTTCTTCCTACCAAAATGGACATGTGTTCCGACCTCCATTTGTGAACTCTTGATTTTACTTCGGGAACAGAAATCCAAGTGACTTCACCCTTAGAATTTGATTGATTAGCTGCCGGATCTTGATTGTCAATTAATCCATTGGTTGTTTCCGCCCATTTTAAAAAAACGAAAGGTCTTTTCTTTTCATGAAACGTGAAAAAGTGCTTGTTCAATGCCCTGCATTCTTTTTCTAAAATACCGATAGTGAACTCAATTCCAGCGTTCTTTAGTTTTTCAACTCCTTTTCCGCTGACTTTATCAAAGGTGTCTGTACAACCAATTACGACGCGCGAAAAATTGTGGTATACCAATAAATCGGCGCATGGTGGTGTTTTTCCAAAATGTGCACACGGCTCTAGTGAAACATAAATTGTAGCTTCAGAAAATAGAGATTGGTCTTTTACAGAATTAACCGCGTTGACTTCTGCATGTGCTTGGCCGTATTTTTTATGATAGCCTTCTCCAATAATTTTCCCGTTATGCACTATAACGGCTCCAACGAGAGGATTCGGAGCAACGTGCCCATTTCCTTTTCTCGCCAGTTCTAGGCAACGATTCATAAAGTGACTGTCAGAGTTCATAGAGCGAATTTACGTATAAAAAAGGCGGAATTTTGACAATCATTTCTATTTTAGTGCAGCCCTTAACAGTTCCAATTCATGAAAATCATTTCGCTTATCGAAAAAGCATTTAAATCGCTGATGCCATCACCTTTCTCGATTGCATTGGTACTAACTGCGATTACATTTACGCTTGCCTGGGCCTTCACTGATTCAGATGTTTCCAACGTAGACCGTGGAGGTCAAATTCTACGCTTTTGGAGTGATGGTTTGTGGAGACAAGACCTTCTCGCCTTTGCCATTCAAATGATGCTGATGTTGGTGTTGGGACACGCCCTTGCTTTGACAAAACCTGTTGATCGGTTTATTGGTTACGTTACTCGATTCTGCTCGAATACAGCTAATTCAGCAGCTTTGGTCACGCTTCTAACCATTCTTGTTTCCTTATTCAACTGGGGATTGGGACTTATTTTTGGAGCCATCCTAGCGCGGAAAGTTGGAGAACATGCAGCGAAAAAAGGAATCAAATTGAATTATGCCTTAATCGGGGCTGCAGGGTACAGTGGTTTAATGGTATGGCATGGTGGAATATCTGGAACAGCACCTTTGAAGGCCGCTGAGAATGATAGTATCACTGGAATGATGAAAGGCGTGGTCGATTCGTCACAGTTGGGAGAATATCCAAGTTCAATTTCAATGGATCAAACGATTTTTAGTCCAATGAATTTGAGCGTGATGTTGATGCTCGTGGTTCTACTTCCTGCTTTCATGTATTGGCTTGGAAAGAGGTCTAAAATGGAGTGTGCTTTACCAAGGATTCAAGTTAACACAGATCACATTGAGGAGAAAGCAGAAGGCGCCGAACGTTTGGATGCGTCTCGAATATTCTCGTTAACATTCGGCCTAATTGTATTTATTTATGCCGCTTATCTTTTCTATAAAGGAATTACGGGGAAGCAAGGTCTTGGAGTCATTAATCCCAATTTCATAAACATACTATTGCTTGGATTGTGTCTTTCGATCCATAGAAATGTACGCACTTTCTTAAAGGCAATCGACGCAGCTATTGGAGGAGCGTCGGGTATTTTGATTCAATTCCCGCTCTACTTTGGAATCATTGGAATCATGACAAGCAGTGGATTAGCAAATGAATTTTCAAGCTTCTTCGTTGCGGTTTCGAACGAGACGACGTATCCAATTCTAACGTTCTTAAGCTCTGGAATCGTTAATATTTTTGTTCCGAGTGGAGGAGGGCAATGGACGGTTCAAGGCCCAATCATATTGCAAGCTGCTCACGATCTTGGCTTGAGCTATTCGAAATCGATAATGGCGCTTTCTTACGGTGATCAGATAACGAACATGCTTCAGCCGTTTTGGGCTTTGCCCTTACTTGGGATTACCGGGCTAAAAGCGAAGTCCATTCTTCCTTATACGATTGCATTAATGGGAGTTGGAGTTGTCATATTCGTAACCGCACTAATCCTTTTCTAGATGAAGAACGAACGTTTAAAGAATTTTTTGAAAACACTTGGTCCAGGAATTTTGTTCGCAAGCACAGCCATTGGAGTTTCTCATTTGGTTCAAAGTACACGGGCTGGTGCCAACTTTGGATTTGCACTCGTTCCATTTATTCTTGCCGCAAACATCTTTAAGTATCCATTTTTCGAGTTTGGAAGTCGGTATGCCAATGCGACGGGAGAAAGTTTGATCGACGGATACAAAAGAATAGGAAATTGGATGCTTTGGCTCTATTTTTTGATAACAATCGGAAGTATGTTCTTCGTTTGTGGCGCGGTTGGTTCTGTAACTTCAGGATTTCTTCAAGGCTTATTCGGAGTGACAGATTGGGGAATGGGAGCAACGTTCGCATTGTTTGTGATTTGTGCAGGAATTTTGTTTTTGGGCAAGTACAAAATCCTAGATTCCTTGGTGAAAATTATTGGTTTTGTTCTTTTGCTTTCCGTTTTACTTGCTTTCGTTTTGGCTTTGTTTCAAGGTCCGAATGCCCATACAGTAGATTTCAAGGCGCCTGATCTTTGGGCAGAATCGAGTGTTTTATTTATCATTGCTTTGATGGGGTGGATGCCTACTGCAGTTGATTTAAGCGCTTGGAATAGCTTGTGGACAATTGAGCGAATTAAGCAAACCGGTTACAGGCCAACGATGAGAGAAACTTTGGCCGATTTCAATTTTGGCTATATAATATCGGCCGTACTTTC
>JBLHVW010000130.1:0-11290 GCA_047628775.1 Salibacteraceae bacterium
CCTGTTAAATTCCCTTTTCGTTTTTTAAGAAAGAACTCGGCTCCATAACTCCATCCAGTTCCAAATACCAATAAGTTGTCTGTATTGTCATTGATATTATCCCCAGGTAATGCACCTTCTTTATATTCGATTAGGTTTTTCATCCCCTTGTAATAGACTTCCACAGACGACTCGAACATGTTGTCCTTAAAATTTCTGAAATAGCCCAAAGAAGTTTGCCATCCTTGTTGCGGTTTGGCTTTGTCAGTAGTTGGATACCAAATATCCGTTGGAAGCGAAACAGCGCTTAATGATGTTAGATGGACATATTGGTAGTTGTAAGAGTATCCTGCCTTAATAGAGCTTTTGTCTCGAAGCATCCACCTTCCTGAAATTCTAGGTTCCAATCCATCGTAAAATTGAATGAGATCGCCTTTGTTGTATTGAACAGCAGAATCTTGCGTACTGATTCCATCTCCTTTGATGTATCTTGTAAATGGACCGACATGTTGAAATGTACTGTACCTTAAACCTGCATTTATTCGAATATTTTCATTGACGTCGAATTCATCCAAAAAGTAAGCCGCCGATTCATGACTTTTCAATTTCTGAGTGAGGCCCGTATCAAAAACAACATCGTCAGCCTCAGCGGAAACACCAATCGGAGTAAAAGTGTGGTAAATATAATCAACACCCCATTTAAGTTTGTGTCGTGTGCTTGGATAGTAACTAAAGTCAACTTTTCCGCCAATATCTCGAATTCCTGAATTCAATTCAAATCGGAATTCATCTTGAGCAGAACCAAATTTGAACATGTAATCGGTGAAAGTAGATGTCACATTCATGAACAATTTACTTGAGAACAAATGGTTCCATCGCAGTGCGGCAATTCCATTTCCCCAGGGCATATCGACAGTGAAATCGTCTTCCACATTTCCAAAGCTAAATTCATCTTTACCATAATATCCAGAAAGATAAATGCGGTCTTTCTCTCCCAATTTGTAGTTCATTTTGAGATTCAAATCGTAGAAAAAGTAACTTGTTCCATAGAAAGGTGAGGAATCGGCAATGGCTGCTTTCATTATAACATCGATGTACGTTCGTCTTGCAGAAAGAACAAATGAACCTTTGTCTTTTTTCAATGGACCTTCAACTGTAAGTCGGGAAGAAATGGCACCAATTCCACCTTTTACTCCGAACTTTTTATTGTTTCCTTCGTTCATATTTACTTCTAAAACAGAAGACATTCTTCCTCCGAAGTTGGCGGGCATTCCTCCTTTTATAAGGTTTACACTCTTAACCGCATCAGCATTGAATACAGAAAAGAAGCCAAACAAGTGAGCGGCATTGTACACAATCGCTTCATCCAGAAGAACTAAATTTTGATCCGGGCCTCCACCGCGAACGTAAAATCCTTGTCCGCCTTCAGCAGCAGAAGAAACGCCAGGCAGTAATTGAATTGTTTTTATAATGTCAACCTCTCCCATAAATGCAGGCAAGGTCTTGATCTCGTCAATATCCAGTTCGTGCTGACCGAGTTGTGTGCTTTTCGTGTTAGCTTCCGCATTTGCAGTGACTTGAACAGCACCTATATTTTGAACACTTCCTCCGAGCTCAATATCGAGACGAACATCGGCGGCTAGATCAACTTCACGTTTTTCAGTTTCAACTCCAGCCAATCTAAATTCAATTGTGTACGTGCCTTGTTCAACCGTAATCGAATAGAACCCATAATTGTTTGTGATGACACCTTGTCGAATGGATGGGATGTAAACTTTTGCTCCAATAATAGACTCTCCATTTTTTCCATCAGTGATATATCCACTTAAAGTAGATTTCTCCTGAGCCATGGAGATTATTGATATAAAAAGAAAAATTAGTAGTGAGACTATTTTCATTTCGATTGCCTTTGTACAAAAATGATGATTTTCTATTGATTTTCTATAGAATTTCAGAATGGTATATGGTAATTAACAGTCTAGGCTTTTAGATCGCTTTGCTTTATTCATTTTTGAAGTTAGAAAATGGAATCTGTTTCAATGAAACTGTGAGCGAATCTAAAATCTAAAATCTAAAATCTTCTCAATCTAAATACTACCTCTCTCCATATTCCCTCCTCTAAATCTCAAAAATCCAACAATCGAATCATCCAATTTCATTACTTTCGCGTTAACAATAGAATACAAGAAAAAATGAAGGTTTCATACAATTGGTTAAAGCAATATGTCGACACAGATTTGTCACCTGAAAAAATGGGTAAGATCCTAACGGATACTGGACTAGAAGTGGAGGGGATTCACAAAATAGAGGCAGTAAAAGGTGGACTTGAAGGCGTTTTTATCGGGGAGATTTTATCGATTGAGAAACATCCAGATGCGGACCGATTGAACGTAACAACTATTTCTATTGGAGGCGAACCACTTCAAATTGTTTGTGGGGCGTCAAATCTTGCTCTGGGAATTAAAGTTGTCGTTGCGACCGTTGGATGTACTTTATATCCTTCTCCAGAAGAAGCTTTTAAGATTAAGAAATCGAAAATTAGAGGCGTTGATTCAGCAGGAATGCTTTGTGCCGAAGACGAATTGGGACTTGGAAAAGGACACGATGGAATTATGGTTCTGGACAGTGAAGTTCAAGTTGGAACAAAAGCGGCTTCGTACTTTGAATTGGAAGATGATTATGAAATCGAGATTGGATTAACGCCAAACCGTTCAGATGCACTAGGACATATTGGTGTTGCCCGCGATTTGGTTGCTTATCTGAATGTACATAATAAGGCTGGGAAGCAATTGATGTTTCCATCTGTAGATGCGTTTAAGGTTCAATCAAATGATTTGAAAATAGACGTTAGCGTTGAAGATAGTGAGCTTTGCCCAAGATATATGGGAACGACAATCAAAGGTGTTAAAGTGGAAGCTTCACCGGCTTGGTTGCAAAAGCGATTGAGAGCGATTGGGCTTTCACCAATCAATAATGTAGTAGATGTTACAAACTTCGTGATGCATGAAGTAGGAGCGCCTTTGCATGCATTTGATGTAGCGAAATTAAACGGAAAAGTTGTTGTGAAAACAGCAAATGACGGAGATAAATTCATAACTCTCGATGATGTTGAGCGCGAATTAGCTTCAACAAACTTGATGATCACAAACGGCAAAGACAATCTTTGTATTGCTGGAGTATTGGGAGGTGCAGATTCGGGGATTAACGACGGGACCACGAATGTATTCCTGGAAGCCGCCTATTTCAATCCAGTTTGTATTCGCAAGACTGCAAAAATGCACGGCTTGAATACAGATGCTTCTTTCCGATTTGAAAGAGGTGTTGATCCAAATATTACGGAGTATGCTTTGAAACGTGCGGCACTTTTAATTCAAGAAGTTGCGGGCGGAACAATTGCGATGGATGTCGTTGATACGAATTCCAAACCCGTAGAAAACAATAAAGTTGAATTCAGTTACGCACGATGCAATAAACTGATTGGGACTGAAATTCCGAAAGAAATGGTGAACGATATCTTTTCCAATTTGGATTTGATTATTGTTTCAGATAATGGCGATGCAGTAACTATTGAAGTTCCTGCGTACCGAGTTGATGTTACTCGTGAAGCAGACGTTGTTGAAGAAGTTCTTCGGATTTATGGGTTCAATAATGTTCCTGTTCCACAGAAATTAAATTCATCGATTTCGCAGTTTGCGAAGCCAGATGTTGAGAAAGTTCAAACTGTGATTTCAGAAATGTTGGTTGGAATGGGATGCATTGAAGCATTAAACAATTCACTGACAAAATCAGAATATTCAAAGAAACTAGGAGGTGATGTTGTGTTGCCTGAGCGCAATGTCGAGATGTTAAATCCATTGAGTCAAGATTTAGATGTAATGCGACAGTCGCTTATTTTTAATGCCTTGGAAATGATTGAGCACAATCAAAACCGACAGAATCCTGATTTGAAATTGTACGAATTCGGAAAAACGTACCATAAATTTGATTCTGGATACAAGGAAAATAGGAGATTGATCATTGTACTTTCAGGATCTAAAGAACAAGAAAGTTGGAATTCAAATAAAGACAGCGTATCATTCTATACGGTTAAAGGAACAGCTCTTAATGTATTCAAACGACTTGGGTTGAGTGGGATGATCAAGGAAAAAGCGATTAAGAGTTCATTGCTTCAGGATGGAGTGCAATTGTATGTTTTGAAGAATAAGGTGGGCGAAATTGGATGGGCTTCGGATAAAATGAAGAAGCACTTCGGAATTAAGAGCGATGTGTTTATCGCCGATTTAGATTGGGATATGATTATCGATAGCTTGAAGTTCTCGAAGATTAAATTCAGTGAACTTCCAAAAACATTCGCTGTTCGTCGTGATTTTTCTTTGTTATTAGACGCGAACGTGAACTTCTCAGAAATTGAGGAAATCGCTCACGGTTGTGACAAGAAAATCTTGAAAGAAGTTGGATTATTTGATGTATACGAAGGAAAGAATTTAGAAGAAGGTAAGAAGTCTTATGCGGTTTCTTTTAAATTTCAAGACGCAGAACAAACATTGAAAGACAATCAGGTTGACGCGATTATGGAGAAGATTAGAACTTCTTTGGAAAGCAAACTTGGTGCTCAATTGAGATAATATATAACATGAATAAGAATTCTAAATTCATAATCACTGGGATCGGAACGGACGTTGGAAAAACCGTTGTAAGTTCTATTATCGCAGAAGTTTTAAAAGCGTCTTATTGGAAACCAATTCAAGCAGGAGATTTGGACAATTCGGATTCCATCAAGGTCAATCGTTTTACGGATAGCGTGACGGTTTTACCTGAAGCTTTTCGATTGTCAGAGCCAATGTCACCGCATGCCGCTGCTGAGATTGATGGGGTTGAAATATCGAAAGATGATTTGAATATCCCTGAAGTTGAAGGCAATCTAATTATTGAAGGAGCAGGAGGGATTATGGTTCCTGTCAATTCAAATGGACTTACTTTCACAGATCTTATTGAACATTGGAACTTGCCTATAATTGTCGTTTCTAGGCATTATTTGGGAAGTATCAATCATACTTTACTGACGGTAGAGGTGCTTCAAAGCCGAGGGGTTACTATTGAAGGGCTTGTCTTTGTTGGAGATGAAAATAAAGCGACGGAAGAAATTATCTTAAAATCGACGGGGGTTAAGTTTTTGGCTCGAATCCCAATGGCGGAAGAATTGAATAAGGCGTTTGTATTGGAACAGGCTGAACAGGTTGCTATTCGTTTTTAACTGCAAAGGGGGGCACTGCGAAGAAGCATCAAAAGTGGTTTATATATGATTGATTAAGATATGCTGTGTAGGTTACAATTGGTTTTAACTGCAGAGGCGCAAAAGGCACAATGGAAGGTAATGGTTTAGTCGCAAAATAGTCTTCGACTATTAAGTACGGCTATTTATTACTCTTCGAATTCCAGTTTTAAAGAGGTCAACATTGAAATTCATCAGAAGCGCTAATTTGAGATTTGTCATTTTTAGGTAAGTTAATCTCTGTGCCAAATGAACATCATTCAACTGACTCACAGATTTCAATTCTAGAAGTAATTTGTCATTGATAATTAGATCTGCGCGAAAAGCTGAATCAATTATATCTCCTTTGTAATTAATTGGAATTGATTTCTGGCGAACAATGTTTAAACCTGCTTTTTGTAAATCTCTAAACAGACATTCTTCGTATACTTTTTCAAGAAATCCTGGCCCCAAAGTTTTATGCAATTCCATCCCCTTGTGGTACACAATTCGTGAAAGTTCATTCTCAGTCATTTTAAGTAGTAATTTGGTTTACTTATTAAGTTAGTAAAATTTATCCCACAATTTTCCGAATCGAAAAAATAGCGCCAACACAATGGTAATCCTTGAGCCTTTTGCGTCTCCGCGGTTAAGAAGTAAACATGATTTAGAAACAAAATGAATTTCTCAGGTTTCCATAAGGAAATCTTGTACCTAAAACTCTGAGAGTACTTGTGCCTTTGTGTCCTAGTGGTTAAAGAAAATATCCTTCCAACTCCAAAGAACTTTTAACTTTGCACCATGAGCGAACTTACCCAGAAAGACAAAGCCCACGTTTGGCATCCATTCACCCAGCACCACACCGCTGGCACACCACT
This sequence comes from Salibacteraceae bacterium, assembly GCA_047628775.1. GTDB lineage: Bacteria > Bacteroidota > Bacteroidia > Flavobacteriales_D > Crocinitomicaceae > UBA4466. Next base: position 6,109 of record JBLHVW010000130.1, read on the forward strand.
TGAGATTGTCAAAGCCAAAGGCATTTACCTAACCGATTCTGAAGGGAAAGAATACATTGACGCGAACTCATCTTGGTGGGTAAATACGCACGGTCACGCCCATCCGCACATTGGTGAAGCAATCAATAATCAATTTAAAACGATTGATCATATTGTATTTGCAGGAGTTACGCACCCAAAGGCAGTTGAACTAGCAGAACGCACTGTCGGCTATATGCCAGAAAATTTAACCAAAGTATTTTTCTCGGACAATGGATCAACAGCTGTTGAGATTGCAATGAAAATGGTGATTCAATATTGGCACAACAAAGGCGAAGGGAAACAACGTTTTTTAGCAATGCAAGGCTCGTATCATGGCGACACGTTCGGAGCAATGTCAGTTGGACAGAGAGGGTATTTCAATGCTCCATTTGAACCCTTATTCTTCGATGCCGATTACATTGATTTTCCGAATGGCGATAACGAAGATTCCATTTTAGAAAAAGCTGAATCATTGTTTGCTTCGGGAGAATTCGCCGGGATGATTATTGAACCACTGGTGCAAGGAGCAGCAGGAATGCGAATGTATTCACCTCAATTCCTAGATCAACTGAGTGCTTTAGCGCAACAGCACAATGTCCTTATTATCTTTGATGAGGTAATGACGGGTTACGGAAGAACAGGAAAATTATTCGCTATGGATCATTGTTTAGTAAAACCAGACTTAATCACCCTTTCGAAAGGTTTAACGGCAGGAGTGATGGCGCTTGGATTAACCGTTGCCTCAGATAAAATCTACAACGCGTTTTTAGGAGACGAAACAACCAAAGCACTCTTACACGGGCATTCGTTTACTGCAAATCCTATTGCGTGTGCAGTTGCATGTGCAAATTTAGACCTCTTTGAACGCAAAGAAACGTGGGAAACAATAGAATCAATTGGGAATTGGAATGCTGAATTCGCAATTGAACTTGGTGAATTGGATTGTGTTGAAAATATCAGGCAACAAGGAACCATTTTGGCTTTTGAAATAAAAACGGGTGAGGGGAATACGTATTTTTCAGACATAAAAACGCAAGCCTACAATCACTTTTTGAAAGATGGAATACTACTGAGACCGCTAGGGAATGTGATTTTTGTGAATCCGCCTTATTGTATAGTAAAGGATGAATACCAAAAAATTGAAACTTCAATTCTAGACTTCCTAACTCATAACTCAAGGCAATAAATAACTTCTCAACTTAAAACTTCAACTTCTGTTATTTTATTGTTAATTCCAATCGGTTTACAATTATATGCGCGCACAGTACGTTCTAATTGTATAAACCAGATAAAACCAAAAACATGAAGCCAGTAAAAAAGCCATTAATGGCGCTCTTTGTAGCGTTGTTTATTTCCGGCGTCGTAGGAGCGACAGGAATTAAATTTGAAAAATTAACGCTCAAGCAAGGACTTGAAAAAGCAAAAAAGGAAAAAAAGAAAGTTTTTATTGATGTCTACGCCACTTGGTGCGGTCCCTGTAAATACTTGGACAAGTCAGTGTTTACCGATCAAGATTTAGGAGACTTTATGAATGAAAATTTCGTGTGTCTCAAACTTGATGGTGAGCTGGCAGATGGTGAAAGCCTCATGATTGAATTTAACTTAAACTCTTATCCAACGATGCTGTTTCTTTCTCCAGAAAGAGCGCTTGAAAAGAAAATCGTTGGTGCTGTTAGTGCATCAGAAATTCAGAGAGTTGGAACGAATGTTCTGAATCCAGAATCAACGGAAATCTATAAGTTAAAGAAGAGATATGACAGCGGAGATCGTGATCGGACATTTATGCTTGAGTATATTAAAGAGACCATAAGTGAAGAAATCGATGCGGTAGCTTTGGCAATAAGTTTTTTAGAGCACCATCCGAAATTATCCCTCGAAAATGATGATGATTTTCTGATTTTCTATTTGACTTCTGATGATTTGAGTGATGAAAACGTAAGTAAGTTCCTGGGGTCAATTGATAAATACAATGGGCTACATGAAGAGTATTCATCAAGAAAAGTTATGGCTATTATCGGGCAGTTAATGGATGATTCTTTGGAGAATGAGGACTCAGAGATCTTTAAAGACGGAATCGATATCGTTTACGAGGCGTATGCGCTTGTTCAAAATGAAGATGCTTACTCAAAGACAGAATTACTGGATGTAATGCAAAAACATTTCGATGAAAATGTCGAAGAATAAAGAAATTCGAGCGGTTTGTTTATCGATGAACCGCTCTTAATTAATCTTTAATCGATTGCTGTTTCTTGGATAGATTCTTTAATTATTCCAGCAGCGGTTCTAATTTCTGCCTCCGTAATATTCAAAGGAGGTGACAATCTAAAGCTATATGGATGGGATAAGAACCAAAAGCTAATCAAGCCTTTATCTAAAGATCTTTTTACAACTTTCTCTACGCGTTCGAACGACTCCATGTCAAAAGCGTACATCATTCCAATTCGACGGATTTCAAGAATTTCAGGTTCGTTGGACAACAGATCTTCTAGCAATTTTCCCAACCGTTCAACTTCCGAGAAATCAATTTCATCGGTCATTACTTGCAAGCATGCGTCGGCAGCAGCGCAAATAACGGGATGGCCTCCAAAAGTTGTGATATGTCCCAACATTGGATTGTACGTGAATTCCTTCAGTTTACTTGAAGATGAAACAAGAGCTCCGATTGGCATTCCGCCGCCTAGCGCTTTACCGAGCGTTAATAGGTCCGGGACAACATCGAAATGCTCAAAAGCGAATAGTCTCCCTGTTCTACCAATGCCGCATTGAATTTCATCGAAGATTAATTGTGCTCCAGTTTCTGAGCATTTTACTCTCAAGGCCATCATGAAGTCTTTGGACGGAATTCGAACACCAGCATCCCCTTGCACGGTTTCTATTATTACTCCAGCGGTTTTGTTTGTAATTTGATCCAAGTCTGAAATTGAATTGAAATTCAAAAAACGAACATCAGGCAACAAAGGCCGAAATGCTTCTTTCTTCGTTTCGTTTCCAGAAACACTGAGTGAACCGTGGGTGCTTCCATGGTAAGAGCCTCTAAACGAGATAAGTTCGGTTCTTCCAGTTATGCGTTTTGCAAGTTTTAAAGCCGCCTCGTTGGCTTCTGTTCCTGAGTTTACGGTATAAACGCAATCGAGTGAGTCGGGCAGTAAGGCTGTAAGTCGTTTCGAAAAATTGAGTTGAGCATCTTGAACAAATTCACCGTAAACCATAACATGAAGGTGGCGGTCAACTTGGGTTTTAATCGCATTTTTCACCAGCGGATGATTGTGGCCAATATTGTTTACTGCAACACCAGCTATCATATCCATAAAAGACTTTCCAGCTTTATCGTAGATGTAAATACCTTCCACATTCTCAACTTCTATGAGGTATGGAAACGGGTTTGTTTGTCCCTGAAATGATAAAAAGTCTTCTTTGTTGCTCATCGATTTGTTCTGCTCCTTGGGCCGTTTTGTCCTCCTTTTCCTCCTGCGCCAGGTTTTCTTGCTCCCTGATTAGGTCGGTCTTGTGACCTATCGTTCAATTTCTTTAATAATTCACGCTTGAAGCGCGCTTCCAAACTTAAGAGTTTTGTCGCTTTTTTGTATCCAATTATAGCCGCAATTTTATCATTGTACTCTTTCTTCAATTGAGCAGTCTTAATATCGTTGTCTAAAACAGAGTTTGTTTTTTTCTTGATGTCACTCTCCGAAAGTGTTTCAAGATTTTCTTTTAAGTCTTTTGCAGTTACCCGACGGGCTTTTTTCTGCTCATCAATTTTCTTTTCCATTTCATTGTAAACGGGCCAGAATTTTTCCGATTGGTCTACACTTAAATCCAATTCTTTAGTAATGAAGGCGATTTTCAAACGTTCTATCTTTTCTTTTCGGGACAATTGATCGTCTCCATTTTCTTGCGAAAAGGCGAACGGAGCAACGAATAGGAAAGCGAGTAATAACAAGTTACTTGACGAGGTTTTTAATGATTTCATGTTTCTAGTTTTAAATAAATGAGTCTTCGTCCTCTAAGTCTGAAAAGTCGAAATCTTCGTCATTGAGGTATTCAAGGATCTCTTCATTTGTAATATTTTCAAGAGTGATTGTTTCGAGAGGATGAACCTCAAGCTCCTCACTCATCCTATTTTCTAACGCTTCATACTTGGCATTCAATTCATCGGTAGGAACAAATTCCGCGATCAACTCAATATCAAATTCATCAATATTTTCGTCTACATAAGCCAATAATTCTTCTTTGGAAATGTCATTAAATTGATTTGATAGTGAAGGTGCAGGAATTGGATCTTGTCCAGAAACATTGAATTTGGTAACCAATAGAGCCAAAACAATAGCCGCAGCTGCTGCTCCTATCCATGTGATAGGACGTTTGTAAAGTGGAATGATTTTTGTTTTTTGAGAATCGATAACACCTTGAGCCAAATTATCGAAATACGCTTTGTCAGGCATGTCAACCTTGCGCTTTTCAATAAAATCAAATATGTCTTTTTCTTCGTTCATTATTACTTAGATAGGTGAAACCTTCAATGGTTTAATTTGTTCAGAATAAATTCTTGAATTTTTTGTTTCGCGTGATAAAAGTTCGCCTTCAATGCACCCTCACTTGTTTTAAGTCGCTTTGAAATTTCGCTGTACTTTAATTCTTCAAAGTATTTTAATTGGAAAACCAACGCCTGTTTTTCTGGCAGTGATGCAATGGCTTCTTGAAGTGTATCTGAAATAAATTCTGGAGTCGTTCCGTCTAAAACGGAGTGGCCTGCCTTAATTTCTAAAATTGGAGCGTCTAGATCAACACCAGCGCGTCTTTTTTCTTTTTCAAGGGTGTTTAAGGTTTCATTCCGAGCAATTCGATACAGCCATGTGTATAGCGCTGAATCACCTTTGAATTCTGGAAGGTTCTGATATACTTTGATGAGGACGTTTTGAAGAACGTCATTCGCAATCTCATGGTTTTTGGTTATGCCACGGATTTGACTGTACAATACTTCGCCAAATTGAGAAACGATAGCTTTAAAAGCCAAATCTGAATGTTTGCCGCCTTGATTGAATAAATCAATTATATGTTTATCATCAAGGGGTTTACTCATAGATTACTTTCGTTCAATTACTTTTTCCGCTGCAGCAACAACATTTGCCGTATCGATTCCGTATTTCGTCATCAATTCAGC
>JBLHVW010000131.1:0-11215 GCA_047628775.1 Salibacteraceae bacterium
ACACCCTTCATTGAAGATTTTCTCTTCTCCAACAAGAACTCAAGAACTTCGTCATCTGAAGAATTACGATTCAACTCCTCGATATCAGAGTGGTTCATATACCCTACTAGACTTTTGCCTGCATTCAATTCTTGATGCGCAGCTACAAACGTTTCAATGAAGTCACCATCACCCGCTTCACTTTTTGCTTTTCTAAACGCTCTTTTGAATTCAATATCATTCTCGTTTCTGATGTAGTTCTTAACAAGGTCTGGAATAGAAACTTCCATCGTTACACTCATTCCACCTACAAGGTCAAGCCCGAAAGCTAAACTGCGGTTTTTTACTTCAGCAAAAGTAGAACCAAGAAATACTGATTTATCCGCCTTTCTAGAAAGTTTGAAGTTGATGATATCAGCAACTGCAATTTCTTTCGATTCTGCCTCACTAAAGTCAATTTCCTCCAAACTGTTCGGTAAGATCCATTTATTGCCATTCGCTTTCGATTTCTCGATTAGAATTTCAACTTCCGCTCTCGCCTCTTTCTCAGCTTGTTTCTCAACTCCGTTCGATACCCATGTAAATGACAACTGATAAATACAGATTACTGTAAGTAGTATTGTCAGAAACCAAAAAAATCCTTTATTACGCATTTTGGTAATTAGTTTATTTATTATTAAGCCTGCAAATATAGACTTTACGTTTCTTAAAGTCAATATTAAACACGTCTATTTGAGGAAGAATATTTCTGTGCTGAAAAACGGGTTCGTTCTTAAGCCTATGTAACTTTCGTAAAGTGCTTTATTAGAGTTTCTTAATACTGATTATTTGACATGACACAGGAAGTATTCCGCTGTTTAACAGCCACACTAGATCTTTCGCCTCATCCATAGTAAATGAATCTGAAAATTCTGTCTGCCCCCTCCAATAGCTCCCATTACATTTGGAGCACAGTAAACGACTTCATCCATTGTCATTGCGATAACTTTATCAACATTTCGGGCGGTCATTTTAGACCATTTAGCATCACCTTCTTCAGTCAATTTAACATTAACAGTAGCACTCCCATTCTTGAAATCATACCTTACTGAAGCACCCTTTAAGTCTTTACTGCCTACCTTCGCTCTGCCCTCCAATGGAACATTAATCGCATAAAGAATATATCCTGTCTCCAAAGTTTGAAAGTGCATTTCAGTTTTCGCACCCCACATAAACTTTAAATTATTCGGGAAAATCGCGCCGATATCTTTTCGTTGTTTTAAGATGTGATCAACCATTTTTCTATCCGTCAACTTAACGAAGACATGATTTCCATATTGAGATGTAATAAAATCCAATCCTTGTATTTCATCCATACTTTGATTTGAAAGCGGAACTTGCTAATCACTGTATTTAGTCACTCTTAATGAATCTTGAATCCGTTTTCCATCTTTATCAATTGAATCGTTTAAGTCCACTTCAAGAAGTTCATTTTCTAAATCAGAAATTTCAACTTCGGGAGACAACGATAATGCTTTTGCCTGCATCCAAGCACTCTGTATTTCTTTATATTCAAAAGTTTCAAAAAACTGAAGATTGGCAGAAGATAGTAACATCTTCACCACCTCAGCCTCGTCATGAATACCAGGCAATTTTATATAAATTCGATTGTTACGTTCGTCAATTTTAACAACTGGCCGAACAATACCAAATCTGTTAATACGTCCTTCCAAAATAGATTTAATCCGACTTATGGAAAACTCTTTTTCTTTCATAAGAAACTCAAAAACTTCAGCGTCTGTTGAGTTACGGTCTAGCTCTTCAATTTCGGCATAACTTAAATAACTCACTAGCCTTTTCCCTATGTTCAATTCCTTGTGAGCAGCCACAAATTGTTCGATAAAATCTGCTCCTGTCGATTTTTGCTTCGCAAATTCGAAGGTTCTTTTAACCTCAATATCATTTCTGTTTCGAATATATTTTTTAACTATATCAGGAATCAAAATTTCCATTGTCACACTAACCCCTCCATTACGATCAGCTTCTTTTGATACATCTGAATTCGACCGTTGGTAAATAAAAAGTAATACCACTAGAACAAAAAGTGACCAATATAATACTCTTCTTTTAGTATGCATTTCGGTAAATGGTTTAGTTAAATATAGTTTTAAAGGCTTAGACTCAACGTGTCATTTTATCGCAAAACTTAAACACGTCTATATTGAGGAGGAATATTTCTGTGCTGAAAAACGGGTTCGTTCTTAAGCCTATGTAACTTTCGTAAAGTGCTTTATTATAGCTTTTTAATACTAACAGAAGCACAGGGGAGCGGCAAATTTCCATTGGATAAAATTCGTGAAAATTCTTGAGCTTCAGCCATAGTAAAGGAACCTGAAATTTCCGTTTCACCTCCTTTTATTGCACCTCTAACACTAGGAGCGCTGATCACGATCTCATTCATACAAATTGCTATTGTTCGCCCAACATTATCAGATGTCATTGCAGCCCATTCCTTTTCTCCATCTGGTGTCATTTTGATGTTAACAGTATATTCTCCCGTCTCACTATCCGAACCAGGAGTAGCTTCTTTAATATCATCTTGGTCAACTCTTGCCCTGCCATTTCTTGGAAGTTTACAAGGATGCAAAATATACCCATCTAAATTCCCGTTTTCATCTTTCACTTGATCCTTTGACCACTTAAACCTTAAATTCTTAGGAAGGGAATATTTTACTTCTTTGGTATTTAGAAATACATCCACTGCATTTTTGTACTGGGCGTCAACTCTAAACTGGCTCCCATCATTCCGGATATATCCAAAAACACTGGCTTCTGGATATGAATTATCACTCAATGAAACAAGTGGCCCGTAATCTTCATGTCCGCTGTATGTCGAATCAGTTCCAGTTGCAAGACCATGGTCCGGTTGCCCCAATTGTTTTAGCTCATTCAAAAGTCCAACCAACTCATCCGTTTTATATACTTCAAAAAACTCAACTTTAGCATTAGACATTATTAATCTAGCGATATATTGTTGATCTACATCTTCAATGATACCAAGCTTCACTTTGTCCTTCCCGTCGATTAGATCTGCATAAACAACCCCAAATTGCTGAAGACGAATGCTTAGAGCGGTCAAAAATGGCTGGACAAGCTCTTTCCTTTTGTCCAAGAAGTACTTTTTAACGCCCTTATTTGAATCATCGTTTGCCAGTTCTATATTCACTTTGAAATACTCGATATAATTTCGATTGGGAAAAAGTGAATTGGACTTTTTAAAGAAAACATCAACAAAATTCCGGTTGGACTCATGTCTAGACGCAATTGCCGCATGATACACTTTTAGAAAGTCTTCGTTCTCGGGGTTGATAGCTTGTTGAATTAGAACTTGAGACACATCAAACATGACTTCAACCTCATTTTTGGCTACTGGTTTTTTCTCATCTTCGGTTGAACAAGACGTTATAATCGTTGAGAACGATAAAACAATTCCAACGGAAAATATTAATTTAAAGTGTTTCATGTAAAATAACATTTGAGCGAACTAGAAATTTTAAATTCACCTAAGTTCCAGGTACTTTTTCTTTGCCTAAGATTACGTGATTCCATATGGCTTTCATAAAACCGAGACCGTATCCAATCAATTGAATGTAACTTGTAACGACCGCCATAGCACCAATCACACTACTTTTATTTTGAATACTCGCATCAATAAACAGCATCAAAACATGAGCTGGGATAGGCAAAAGAAACAATGGTGACACAAAAATAGACAACAGAATTAAACTCAAAATTCCTACAACAAAAATCGCTGGCGCGAAATGCAACCATTTTAATGATTCAGGATGTCTTTTATAAATTGTTATTCGAGCATAGCCGAAATTTGCGACTTGCTTTCTGAATTGACTCCAACTTGTGCGTCTTTTGTGGTACACATGTGCGTTTTTAAAAAGCGCTGTTGAGAACCCTTTCTTTTTAATTGTAATGCTTAAATCCATGTCTTCACCGGCAGCTTTGGCTTTAGCGAATCGATGACTTGGAAAACCTCCTGTTTCTTCAAATACTTCTCTGGAAAACCCCATATTGAAACTTCTCGGATAAAATTTATCGAGTTTTTCCCCTCCTCCACGGATTCCTCCTGTTGTAAAGAATGAAGTCATTGAATAGTTTATAGCTTTCTGAAGATCGGTAAAACTTTCGTGCGCTTTATCCGGACCACCGAAAGCATCAACATAAGTTTCCTTTAGACTATCAACTACAGTTTGGAAGTATTGCGGTGGTAAAATACAATCTGAATCCAAGAAAATACAATAGTTCCCTTTCGCTCTGTCATAACCATAATTCCGGCTAATTCCAGGCCCCGTATTTTCCTTGTAGAAATACTTAATATCCAAACGATCCTGATAGCGTTTAACTACCTCATCGCTCTTTTCAGTTGAACCATCCTCAACGATAACAACTTCGAAGTTTTTATTGGTTTGCGTAACGAGACTTTCGAACAATTCCTCAACTTCAACGGGTCTATTGTAGACGGGAATGATTAACGAAAATTCTAACTTTTGCATAAAATGGAGATCATTTACTTTTATTCGAAGCGTAAAAGTACAATTTTGAATTTATTCAACTTTAAAATTCATTGAAATCGAGGCTACTCCATGCCGTGTTCTACGTAGGTATAGTAAACCTCTGTACCTAAAATAACAGTGCTACTGCCAAATTGATAATGATTGTCAACAAAATGCTTGTATAGCAAACCTACATTTTTCGCGTACCCTTCATAATTACGAACCGTATCAATAAGCGATAAAAATTCATCAATTTCGACAACGAGTGTAGAATCGAATTGAACATTATTAATCACTGTATCATCATGAATATCTCTGTAATAACAATCCTTCTCACTCATTATATTATATGCATTTGCATTCCATTGCTTCAATAATGTTGGTGCAAAAACAAGTTTAATAATTCGTTGATTTTCTTCAGTTAATTCTGCTCGAATTCCGTCGTATACTCCCGTCCAAAGATCTGTATAAACCCATGAATCGTTTGGAGTATCTCGCTTATACCTTTTAAATTCTCGAGCAGTTCGCCCTTCATTGTCAATGTATTCTCCTCCCCAGACCGTTTTCAACTGATACGATGTTGTGTCATGAACTAGAATTGCATCGTCGTGCTCTACCTCAACAACGTCATAGATAACGTAGCGGCCTTCTTTAAGTCCAAAATACTCGTAATGAAATTGTGGAGCGGGGTCTTGATTACATGAAGTCAAAATTACAACAGTAACGGCAAGAGCAATAGTAAATATAAGGTTGATTCGTTTCATCATATATAAGACGAAACTAACGATTATTTGGTTGTCATTGTGTAAGGATTCATGCCTTTCTTTTCCATCTCTTTGAGCATGTCTTCTAGTGGCTTGCCATCTAATCTACGCCCGAAATAATAAAAGGCTTCGCCGAGTCTAGCACCTTTGGTATCGTAAGCAATTGCATAACCGTGCTTTCTTCCCGTGTCATACCTGTATGTTGCGGCGCGTTGTCCATTAACATGAAATTCTTCCCAGGCTCCCGTTTGTTTGTTATTGGTATAATTTCCGCGAACCTTTACTTTTTTAGACAAGAAATACTCTTTGTACTCGCCATGAAGCTCACCGGCCTTATACGTCATAATTGTTGCAACAATTCTTGACTTGTCGCTTGGGTCTTCTGGAACAAAATAGATTTTCTTAATACCATCCAACTTATCATCTTTATAGGTCTCAGTATTACTTAACCTTCCAGACGGCGTGAAATTTTGCCAAACACTGTCTTTTTTCAAGTTGTTGTATATTCCAATACTCATCGCTTTACCAGTAGACTCATGGTAGAAATAAGCAACCGAACGTCCAGTTCTTAACGCGTTGTGATTGACTACAGCTTTTGTTTTTGACGATACATAGAAGTAAACAAATTTACCAACGGGCTTGTCATCTTTGAATTCACCGCGGTACATAAACACACGTGTTCCAGGATGTACTTTTTCCCACTTGCCTTGTTTTCGTCCTTTACTATCAACTTGGTTGACTTGAGCAAAGCTGACAAACCCAATAAATGCAAAAAGAAATGTAAGATTAAGTTTCATTATTAATTCGTTTCAAAAATTCATTTAAACTGTCGACCGTTAAATCGGCTTCTACGCCAATTGGTTCTTCCGTTTTAATTCTTACTGTATACATACCAACATTCTTGCCAAAAAGAATGTCTGAATCAGTATCACCAATCATTACAGAGCGTTTGAATTCGATTTCTGAAAATTCCATTTTAGCCATATTGGCCATTTCTGGATTGGGTTTCCTTAAGTCGTCCTCAGCTCCTTTTAGATTCGGCGCAAAATAACATTTGTCAATTTTGCCTCCTTCTAAATGAATCCGATCACACATATAAGAATGAATTTCCAGAACGTTACGCTCCGTCATCAAACCTTTTCCAATTCCTTGTTGATTTGTGACTACAATGAGTCGGTTGAATTTTTTTGTGAGTCCAGCGATTGCCGATTCTACTCCTGGAAGAAATTTGAATTCGCCAACTTTGGTTACATATCCTCCAAAAACACGCTCATTAATTACTCCATCACGATCGAGAAATAAAGTCCAAGTAGCGTCTATTTGCCAATCTTTAATCGACATTTATTTTCTTTTCTATCAAATAGACATTTCTTCCAGAGGCATTTCTTCCAATAAGTTCAGCGATAAAGCCTGCTAAGAAAAATTGAGATCCAATAACCATGGCTGCCAAAGCGATAAAGAATTCAGTCCTATCTGCGATTAGTTTCGCATTACTGTTTACAAATAATTTTTCGATACCAAGGTAAGCGAAGATTCCAAAACCAATAAAGAAAAGTATTGTTCCAATAATTCCAAAAAAGTGCATTGGTTTTTTACCAAACTTCCCCATGAAAGCCACTGTCATTAAATCGAGTGGTCCATTAATGAATCTATTCAATCCGAATTTGGTTGTCCCGTATTTACGAGCTTGATGCTGTACGATCTTCTCACCAATCTTATTGAAACCTGCGTATTTTGCCAATGCTGGAATGTAGCGGTGCATATCCCCATAAAGTTCAATACTCTTTACAACTGCATTTTTATACGCCTTTAGACCGCAATTGAAATCATGTAATTTAATTCCAGTAATAACACGCGCTGCCCAGTTGTATAACTTCGTTGGGATTGTTTTTGTAATTGGATCAAACCGTTTTTTCTTCCATCCAGAAATCACGTCGTAATCCTCTTCTATAATTAAGCGGTGTAATTCAGGGATTTCGTCTGGTGAATCTTGAAGATCGGCATCCATTGTAATAACAACTCTACCTTGTGCTGCTTCAAAACCATTTTGCAAAGCTGCCGACTTCCCGTAATTGCGTTGGAATTTAATTCCTTTGGCATTTTCATCCTTAGAATTCAACTCTTCAACAACCTTCCAAGAGCCATCTTTACTGCCGTCATCGATGAATAAAATCTCATAAGAGAAATTATTTTCTTTCATTACTTTTACAATCCAGGAATGCAATTCAGGAAGGGATTCCTCCTCGTTAAGTAAGGGTACAACTACGGAGATGTCATATTTTAATTCCAAATCAGCTACTTTAGATATGGACAAATATAACTAATCCAAACGTGCTTACTGTGATATAACAATCTTTTGCATTTGATCTTCCAATCGAATAAAATAGACCCCATCTTGCAAGCCAGTTACATCAATTTTATTTTCAGTTGGGGAAATAGAACCTGAAAGCACTTTCCTCCCGTTGATTGTTACAATTTCATATTGAGAATCTTTCGTTAACCCATCAATGTTAAATTCGTTTGCAGCTGGATTTGGATAAATCACATACGAATGGTTCTCCTTGAGTTCAATATTGACAAATTCAGCTTCGGAAATGTAAAATCGATCAATGGCAACTTCTGTAATATTGATGTCTGGAGCATAATCAGACGCGAAGAATGTAAATTGCATCGTCGCTGTAAGGGGAACATAGTCAAGAATTCGAATTCCTTTTTCTATCCATTGAGAATTAATAGAAGGATCGTATGTTTGAACATCTATTCGAGCCGTTGATGCTCCGTTGCTTACAAATACTTCTAACGAATCACCTGGAGGCACAATTCCGTATTCACAGAAAAACCATCTTTGGTACCCAACATAAGGATCTGAATACCCAGTTAAATCCATCAATGGAGAGCGCAATATCACATTACCGTTATCAATATCATCTGCGTTGAAATCAAAAACATCCGCATTACCACTCACGTAGCAATAATCATTGCAATCGTTATCAGAATCAAATCCAGGATTTGCCATTTCAGCAGTACCGATGGGAATATCCCTAACAAATAAACCGCCCGTAGCAGATCCTGCTGTCGTCCATCCAAAATCAAAAACGAAATCATCATAAATTCCGGGCTTCAGGTGAATTGTAAACGCTCCTGTTGTATTGTCAATTGCAATCGACTCACAATGTGTAAGGTATCCCCACTTCCCTACCGTAACGCGATACGTTTCCTCATAGAACATTGTAAAATCTTCTTCTCCTAAAGCGTTCGTAACTCCAAGATGTTCAATTAATTGTGCTTCCAATAAGATATCAGCTCCATCAATTGGATTGTTTGTTCCTTCTTCCAAAACGGTAATTGTTAAACTGTAAGGAGGAATCGGCACAAGAACAACATCTTGTGTTGTAATAATTCCGTTTACCAGATTCACTGAAATCGTTTGCGGGAAATACCCAACCTTTGAATATTCAACATCATACGTTCCCGCAGTTGCAATTCCCGTTGCGTAAAAGCCAGCCAGATTGGTTTGATCCACCTGATTGTGTCCAAGAATTTGCGTTTCTACGAAATCAATAGGCAAAAGCGTTACAGAATTTGTAATTGTTCCTTCTAAATACGCTGCTTGCACATAAGTTGGTCCTAATACAAAAAGTCCTTCCGATCTGTCTGAGGCTACTATTGTTCCTGACGGGAAAAATGGAAATGCTCCCCAACAACCATCATAACCTGTTGTTTGAGTTGGATAAGTATCGTAGTTTCCAACTTCAACCATATTGTATGGATACGTAATATCATGAACAGTGACACCGTCGGAATAATAACTTGTAATAAGGAAGTTCCCTTTGACGTGTGTATTGTGAGGAATAACTTTCGCTCCCGGTGAGCTTTGGATTCTATCCAATTCAATAATATTCGCTGGGTCTGAAATATCATAAGCCCCAAGATATCCATCGGAAACTTCATCTGTTGTAAAAGCATATTGACCACCAGATGTCCAAACGTTATGGGTAAAAACAGAAGGAGTTGGATGCGTTCCCAATAAGACTGGGTTTGCGCGGTCTTGAATATCTACAACACTGAAAAAACCATCTGATATGTGCCCTAAATACATTGTATCTCCCTCAGCAAAACCATCGTGAACGTACCAATCGTCAAAAACTCCAACCTCAGTTGGATTCATTGGATCTGTTGCCACATCTAAAATAATACAACCGCCAGTTCCTCTATCTGCTCCAAAAATATAAGCATATCCAAGGGTATCAACGTAAAGGTTATGTGCTGAACTCCATTCTTGCCCTACAGGACCATTGTAATAAGCTACCGGTAAAACGGATGAGGCGGGTAACGGAGACAAGTCAATAATTAACAGTCCGTTTGACGCTTCTGTCGTGATGTAAGCGAAGTCGCCATAGGTCTTACAATCTCTCCAAACGGATTCCAGTCCAATTTCGAAAAAAACTTCCACAGGATTTGCAGGATCGGAAATATCTACGATACTCGTTCCTTTCGTTCCACCAATAATTGCGTATTCATTGCCAAATTCATCTACATATCCCCAGATGTCATTTAAGCCTTGGTTGTGCATCCCACCTACATCTAGATTTGACAACGAATCAATATTTAACTGGGCAAAGGCAGAAGAAGTACAAACGAGTACAAGCGTCAGGAGTAATGTTTTAAGCATAACTGAATATATTGAGTTTGGAATTAAATCTCCAATTAAAAAAAGCCATTATAAAATAAAAATGGCCGCAAAGATGAACAAGACAATTATAATCAAGTACTGCCATACATCAATGAAATACGGTTTGTATTTTTTAATTGATTCTTTCATTCCCATAACGCGAATTTAGTGGTTTTGGTTGGTAATCTGGATAAGGGATTGCAGTTATTGATTGTAGTGTGTCCCTCAGCGTGTTACTGGTGACAAATTTCATTTTCATTAAACCCAAAATACCCAGTAAGAGTCACTAATTTTAGACGTTTAGGATTAGATAGAGAGCCACAAGAGAGAGTACAGTAAGCGGTTTCTCGCTTAATCTCTTCCAAATTCACTAAAAATTACGTACTTTTGTACTCCCTAAAATCAAACAATATGGCGAAAGAATCTGTCGTTGAAACTCTGGAAAATGTTGATTTCGAATCATTCAAGAAACAAGTTCTTGAGGATTATCGTTTAGCCACGATCTCAAGAGAGACGTCTTTACTCGGTCGCCGTGAGGTTTTGACTGGTAAGGCGAAGTTTGGAATCTTTGGTGATGGAAAGGAACTGGCTCAAATTGCGCTTTCAAAGCAATTTAGAGACGGTGACTTTAGGTCTGGTTATTACCGTGACCAAACAATTATGATGGCGATAGGACAATTGAACGTTCAACAATATTTCGCAGGGCTATACGCTCACACGGATGTTGAAGTTGAGCCTCAATCTGCTGGTCGACAAATGGGAGGTCACTTCGCCACAAGAAGCCTAGATGAAAAAGGGAACTGGAAAAACTTAATGGAGCAAAAAAACAGCTCTGCCGACATTTCTCCAACTGCCGGACAAATGCCGCGATTGTTAGGTCTTGCGTATGCCTCTAAAGTATACCGCGAGCATCCAGAATTAAAAGATTTAGAAGAATTTAAAAAATTTACGAACGGAGGAAACGAAGTAGCTTTTGGTACTATCGGTGATGCTTCAACCTCTGAAGGTCCGTTCTGGGAAACAATAAATGCTGCTGGTGTTTTACAAGTACCAATGGTTATGTCCGTTTGGGATGACGGTTTCGGAATTTCCGTAGCAAGAGAACACCAAACGACAAAAGACAGTATTTCTGAAGCACTTGCCGGAATGCAACGCACGAAGGACAAGCCTGGATATGAAATTTTTGTCACCAAGGGATGGGATTACCCACACTTGTGTGAAACGTATGAAAAAGCGGTAAAACTTGCTAGAGAAGA
>JBLHVW010000132.1:0-11175 GCA_047628775.1 Salibacteraceae bacterium
TGGACAGATATCTGGAAGTAGTTAACTCAGTAACATTGATCATTTCTGCCAAATTGAAATAGGTCAAAATTGCTGTAAATGTCACGACCGTCCAGTAAACAGGGAAGAGTCGGAAAAAACGCCTTTGTAGGAATTCTTGCGGGGTCTTTATTTTTTCAATGGACATGAAGATTACGAATCCACTGATGATAAAGAAAAGGTCGACTCCAGTGACTCCCAAAACCCATCCGTCTTGCGAACTTTCGTGGAGCATTGTGTAATGAAACATAACCACAAGTAATGCGGCTATTCCACGAAGGGCATCCAGTTCTCTGATTCTTTCTTTCACAAGGTGAATTTAATACTAAAAATTAATGTGTCTGAAAAAGCCGCTTGGAAATTACTCAGATAAAACCAAAATAATGATCTCTCTATGTGATGTTTCTTTTTTTTCGGGGTTTTAAAAAAACTTAAATTCAAGTCACAAATGCAACTTTTAGATTTCGAGAAACACAAATTACGATTGAGATAGATTTAATGCTTATTTCAACAGAGGAATAAGTGCATTCAAACAAGATTTCGCAAGTTGAACAGGATTATCCAGACCATTGTAAATTTTCACGTGTGGATTGGGAAGTAGCACGCCATCCTCAATAATATAGCCCGTTGAGTATCTTAGCATCCAGTTTTGACCTTTGTTTTTAAATAGGATCATGTAAGTATTGTCGCCTCCTCTATCATCTTAAATAGTCCATTTTTTACGCATCAAAGTTTCAATAATTTGGGAATGAGGATAAACTGATCACCAGTTTTCACACCAAACAACAACATACATATAAGAGTGTTAAAAGTAAGACATGAACCCTCTAAATCCTTAATTTTGCACCAATGATTTTAAATAAAATATCCCCTTTGAATAATTTGTTATTGATAGCCGTCTTCCTGATTTCATCGCTTGCTTTTGGTCAAGATACACTCAGCGGGAGAGTAATGAATGAATATACGAATGAAGGAGTAGGGTATGCCTCAGTTATTGTCAAAAATAAGGAATCGGGTGCGATAATTAAAGGAACGGAAACGGATGTTAATGGTTATTTCTCACTGGAAACAGAGCGAAATATATTTAGCCTTGAAGTGCGTTCTATTGGCTTTAAATCGTTGTTTATAGATACTGTTGACATGAAAGGAAGTAACCTAGATTTGGGAACTTTGAAATTGGAATTGATCGACCAAGCATTGCAAGAGGTGGAGGTTGTCTATGAAAAATCGACAACTGAATTTAGATTGGACAAACGAATATTTAATGTTGGAAAGGACATCAGTTCCTCGGGAGCTGGGGCTTTGGAAGTCCTGAACCATGTGCCGTCTGTTACTGTGAGCATCGAAGGAATTGTATCCTTGAGAGGAAGCTCGGGTGTGCAGATTCTAATTGACGGAAAGCCTTCGGTGATGTCGGATGATCCAGCCAAGGCGCTTTCGGGGATTACAGCAGACATGATCCTACGTGTTGAGGTAATAACAAATCCTTCAGCAAAGTATGACTCCGAAGGGACATCAGGGATCATCAATATCGTATTGAAAAAAGAACAAAAGCGAGGCGTTAATGGTTCCGTTTCTATAAATGGAGGTTGGCCACACAATCATAGCATTGGTTTCAGCCTAAACGCTCGTTCTGAAAAGTTCAACGTTTTTACCCAAATAGGAACAGGATACCGGTCTTTGCCGCGGTACAATGAGTCTGTCAATCGAGATTTGATCGACAGTATGGAAATTTCAAGCGACGGAGTTTATTACCGCAACGAGATCTTCGCAAACATGACGCTTGGAACGGATTATTACATCAACAAATACAACACGATTACGCTTTCGGGGAACGTCGCTTATGAATGGGAACAGCAGCCTTCATTGACCAATTTTTATCAAACAACTTTGGATGGTGATACCCTTGCTGTTTGGGAGCGAGAAGAAACGACACAAGCTGGGAATCCAAAGTACCAATACGATTTGCAATACAAGAAGGAGTTTAAAGATACTTCTGCACATACGCTTGTTTTAAGCACGCAAGGCCGTTTCTTCGGCAAGGAACAATCTTCAGATTTTGAGAATCGATCTATTTTTGGGACGGATGTGTTTACACCGCAACGCACGCAAACTACCTTTCAACAGGCTGATTATATCGGTAAGGTCGATTACTTCAATCCATTTAAAAAGAACTACACCTTTGAAACGGGTGCGCAATATACCTTGAATGATGTAGGGAATAATTATTCGGTTCAAAATGAAGATGCTCTTGGCGATTGGATTGTTGACAGTGCATTCACGAACAACTTTATTTTCCGTCAAAGTGTCTTTGGTGTATATGCCAGTGGATCGTACGAAAAGAAGAAGTGGGGCGCTAAAATAGGTTTGCGGGTCGAGAATACGGATTTGAGAACGGAACTTGTAACAACGAACGTTAGCAACCGTCAAAATTATACGAACTTCTTTCCAACAGTGCATACAGCGTATAAAATTTCCAAGAAAGTCTCAATGCAATTGGGGTATTCTCGTCGTGTATCACGTCCGCGATTGTGGAACTTGAACCCGTTTTTCAATATTTCGAACAATTTCAATATTCGCAGAGGAAACCCCGATTTGTTGCCTGAATTCACGGATTCTTACGAATGGATGAGCATCTATAACTTCGATAAGTTCAGCATGAATATTGGTCTGTATTACCGCCACACGAAGCAAACGATTGAACGGGTTTCCATATTTGAGGACAATGTCAACACTGTAATGCCAATGAATATTGGAACGAGCGACGTTGTTGGATTTGAATGGAATGCAAAATGGGATGCCGCAAAATGGCTGGATTTCAACAGTGATTTCAACTTTAATTACTTCAATCGTAAAGGCGATTTTGATGGCCAAAATTTTGATTTCAGTGGAAACAGATACACGGGAAAACTAATGATGAAAATCAAAGCAAGTAAAATGCTCGATATTGAATTCACTGGGAACTATGAGTCGCGGTTCAAAACAATTCAAGGGGAAGAATTGAATCAAGCCTATTTGGATGCTGGTTTGCGTCTCAAGATTTGGAAACGAAAAGGAGCTATAAATTTTGGTGTTCGTGATGTTTTCGCTTCTCGGATCAATAGAACCGTTGTTGATCAAGCGGAGTACTATTTGTATCAGGAATCTACCCGTGGTCGAACATTAACACTTGGGTTTAGTTATGCGTTCGGCAAAGGAGACGCGGTTTCTTATTCGAATGGAGGGCATCATTAGGCGAGGCTTTTGCTACTTCAGTGTAGATTTGTTTTTCCACTTTTTGAAGATGATAACCCGTATACTTTTCAGCAGTATTTTATTTAGAAACTCTAAACTGTCTGGATATTATTCTTTTTCCGTCATAAAGCACTATAATCTCGCATTTTCGCTCCTTTCCAGGAACTACGATAATATTATCTGGATCGCGTGATTTGAACACTCCATTTTTAATTTCAAAAGAAATTAATTCAGTGTTCTAATTGTTTCTTCTTATAATCAGAAGATTGTCTTTATTTCTGTACAGAATTGATTATGGATTAACAGAAAATATATAATCACAATAATTTGTTTTAAGAAAAAGACTATTCTTAATTGATTTCACT
Source organism: Salibacteraceae bacterium (assembly GCA_047628775.1). Lineage (GTDB taxonomy): Bacteria > Bacteroidota > Bacteroidia > Flavobacteriales_D > Crocinitomicaceae > UBA4466. The sequence goes on from JBLHVW010000132.1 coordinate 3,618, forward strand.
GAGTCTTTTGAAATAGCGATAAATCTCTCGGTGAATAGAAGCAAATCTGTTTCATTAGTGTAAATATGTAGATCAAAGGTATCTTTTGAAGGAACAATTTTGGCACCCCACATTTTTGGCTTTCTAATCACGTTAACAGTTGAGTCACCTTTCAGAATTAATTGGTCTCTTTTGTATCCATTGAAATGATAGTCAATAAGATTAGTATCATTTAATATTACAATATTGGAACGTTCAGATAATAGTGTCATGCATTTAGCTTCGTTTCTATTATAGCCGTTAATATGATTCTGCCCAAAAGTAAATGTATCTGACAGTACACTAATAATAGTGAGTGTTTTTGCGATAATTCTCATTACTACTGACATTCCAATGTATGAGCAGTGCGGACTTTTAAGCATGACTATGTTTCAAACTTAGGAATAGATTTCTAAAAGGACTGTTGTTACGAAGCACAAACCCGCATGAAGTGTTGGTGCGGGTATCTGTAAACAGTCAACTTTGGGGTATATCTTTTTCCTTGTTCCTATCTCTTCTCAAACTCTTACGAACTCTGATAGCAATATAAAGTACGAAAAGGAGAAAAGAACATGTGATTATAGCAGCAAGTAATGGAGAGAAATGTTGAGTGCTGTTGTAAGGTTCACCGTATTCTCCATAAGAACTTGGACGAGGGCCGTCCCAATTAAATAGTTCGTCTTTTTTTTTGGGTGGACTTACCTCTTTTTGAAGTTCTTTTGAAAAGGTCTCAAAAGTGGTGTCGCCTTCTTGATCGATACGATAACATTTATAAAACCTTAACACCTTGTTACCACCTTCCATCTGAAATGAGTCAATAACCTCAAATTCGGACATATCGAATCCAGTTAAACTAATCCATAGCAAAGGCAAGAAAAATAATTTTAGATATCGCATCGTTTATGATTACTGTTTACTTCTTTGACCAATAATATTTTGAAGCTACGCACCGAGCGGGCTGCAAAGATTGTTTTCTCAAAGTTAAGGATTGCATTGTTAACACATAAGTGATCTCTCGAAGCATGAAGCCCGTATGGAGTGCAGATGCGGTTAGTGGTAATCAATTAAGTCATCATTTGAATTTCAACCCACTCCTTAGTTCTGCGAATATTCAACTTTTTATTCAGAGTTATTTTTTTTCCATTAATGAAAATTTCACCTGTTATTTTTAGTATGAACTTTTCACTCAAGGGTTTAACTTCGGTTCTATAGTTAAATGAAAGTCCATTAAAATCTCGGTCTGCTGAAATCCGCTTCCCGATAGCTGGTAAAAGCTCAAAATTCTTCGCTTTAATCTTTGAGTGATCAAAATTCTCTGCATTAATACTATCCTTGTGGCCGATTACATAATCCAACTTAATTTGATCATCCTTACCAATTGAAATTATCTTGATATCTAATTTTTGAATTATCGCTTTAGCTTTAATATCAGAAAACTTCAAATTTATTTCGAATGTGCTAAAGCTTCCACCTTCATTAAGTTGGCAGTAGGTTTCCATTAGAATAGATTCATCTAACTGGACAGTTCTCTTTTCTTCATTAGTAAAGTTTATTACAGAGATGTACTCATAAAAAGCATTACGATAATTGTAATAACATGACCTTGCACCAAAACCGAGGGTCAAAAGAATAATGCTCCATATAATTATTCGTTTAGTCATTTAAACTGTCATCTTCAATTTCCACGAACTCCAATATACAAACAAAACCCAACTCTCAATAAACTAAAAAAGCCTCCTCGATTCAATCGAGGAGGCTTTAAACTTATTTAATCTTTTTGATCAATTCTGCTTCACCACTTTTACCGTAGTCGTTGAATTATCAGCCGTGACTCTTACGAAGTATATTCCCGGCTCATTTGTAATTTTCAATTCACACATGTCCGTGTTGTAATAGTTCGAATTTTGAACAACCTGTCCAACCGAATTCAATACTTGAATCTCAACTTCAGCATATTGATGTTTGTTGAAGTCAATTGAAATTCCTCCTGAAGTAGGGTTAGGGTAGACGTCCAAAGTTTTTTCTAAATCAGTGTCTTCAATTCCGGCTTGGTTGACCAATAAACAGTTTGAAGTATCCACACAATTGCCCTGTGTTACCTCTACTGCGTAAAGTCCATTAGAAGTCACATTAAAAACGTTGTTCGTTTCCCCAGGAATAGGTGTTTTAATACCTCCTATACACGTCATCCACTGGTAGGTTGCGTTTTGAGCATTTGCTTGCAAAGTAATAGGATCTAAATAGTAAACACTCGTGCTTACACCAGGAGTAATAGTTAAGAACAATGTAGCAACGCTATCACATCCAAACTGAGGAGTGAAAGGAGCAGTATACGTTCCGCTTTGAGTGTATGTAACTCCATTTTCTGCCCAAGTGTACTCTTGACAGAATGTAGCTGTTGTCGTGTGATCAATTGCTGGAGGAAGATCGAAAGCACCTACTTGATCCGTTCTATCATTTGAACTTCCCTGATCTGCAGAGAATCCACATCCACGATTGGCAAAGACTTCCCAAATAAGACATTGGTTAGCACCGTTGTACAGTGCTTGGTCTGCTGATAGTATTGCATCTCTTCCGTCAATAAAACCTGGGCTACACGGTTGAATTTTCATTCCGTTCATTACCAATTGAAGTGCGGTATTGTTCCCGCCGTTTCCGTTCACAATGTCAGGATCGTATCCATAAACATCAATAAGTTTCCACGTTAAATCCCAAAGCATTGTGCACCAAATAAAACCAATTCCGTGTGGTTGAGAAATGCTCGCAACGCTGTTTGTGTTTGCATAAGTAAAGTTGTTGACAGTCCAGTCTGTAGAGTAAGGAGCAGGTCTAATTCCAGGCCCAGTCGTTGATTCGCCAATCACATATGTTCCAATTCCTCGAACATCCGTAGATAAATCTCCAGGCTCCATTGTCAGTATCAATCCAATGTAATCTGACCATCCTTCTCCCATTTGCTCATCGTTACCAAGACAGCCTGTATTGTTTCCTCCAGCCGTAAGACGGTTAGAAACACCGTGTCCGTATTCATGAGAAATAATTCCATTGTCTAAGTCACTGTCATAAGGGAATGGTCCGTAATTATCAAGGGTTCCATTCATTGAGCCGTTCGTTTCAATTTCAGTGATGAAAGCTTCACCGTCAGCCATTGTGATCATAATTCCAGGGATTCCAATTCCAGGATCCGTTCCGCCCATTGCAAGTGCTCCTGGTGTTGTATTCACAACGATAACAGCAATGGCACCAGCATCTTCTGCGGCAACCATTTGGTCAACGTAATCACAACTAGGGCTTCTTCTAATAACGGCGATGTTTCCATTTAGTGCTGCTGCGTTTATCGCAGGTTCACATGCGTTGTATGCATCTGGAACGCCATCATCGTAAATGACCATGTTTCCAGAAATTCCACCAAATGGAAGAGGTGTACCAATTACAGCTTGTCTTCCAGCGTAAATTCCTGCAAAGGAAGCCGGTGAATTAATTTGCAATGCTTGTTGAACTCCCGGCGCTCCCCACAAATACATTTGCATTCTTGGGTTCGATCCGTCTGGAGGCGTTGAAAAATTGGCGTTGTTTGTTCCACTGCCATCTTGAGCATCTGCATTGACACCATCAGAATCTTGACCTGGAGAACCGTAATTGTTTTCCTGGAAATTTCCACTGGCTTCATCAAATCCATACCTGTATAAAACATCGTGGATTCTATTGTTCATATAGAATAAGTTGGTAATCGCCGGATCCCAAAACCCTTGTCCAACTTGATTTGGATCAAAAGGAAAATCGAAATTCAAAGTCGGTCCGCCGTCCGGAGCATATCCTGGGTTGTTGTCGTCGTTTGAGTCTTCTGTCGCGTAAACGTTATTGCCTCTAGTGATTGTATATTCTTCACCAGCATTTCCGTCCGTATCGTGCCACCCAAAAGGAGAAGCTACTGGATCTGAAGGTCCCGTTAAAACGGCTCTCGATCCGTGGTTTGGGCTTTCAACTGGAAGTGCAAATACATTGTATGCATCCGTAGCTGGAGGTGGAGCAGGGGCAGAGACCATTTGCTCGACTTTCGCAACATGAGAATGATTGCTATGATCATTGGTTCCAGCATCACAACTAACAGTCCAATCTGTTTTGTCGATTAACGCGCCTGTTACAGCATCAATTCTCGCACTCCAGTAGTGTTTTCCATTTGGAATTTCGAAACTCATGTCCCACGCCAAACGCAAGTCACCATTTTCGTTTTTAGCGTACACCAATTTAACTGGAATCGCTACACGACTCAAGCTTGATTCTGTGTAAGTCGATGCTTCATTCACAACGGCTTCAATTGTTAAAGCGCTTGGATCACCAATTTCTAATTGCTTAGCGGCAAATTGGATGGCTTGCGTTTCAGACAATACAGGATCGGTTGTGTTGATTCTACTTTCAATGTTTCGTTCAAAACGATCTCCAGTTAAAAGAATCTTTCCGTCCTTAATCAAATAGTTGTTGATGGCATTGTAAATTTCAATGCCCAAATATTGTTGATTGGTATAGACATAGGTGATGCCAAATTCCTTCGCTTCATTTTGCGATGTTATGACCCAATCTTTGATATCACTTTTTGATAATCCTAGATCGTTCATCTCTTCAGACAAGTACGAATTGATTTCTTTCTTAAGGCTTTGAGAGTTCCCATTAAATGCCATGATAACAATAGCACCAAGCAGGGCCGCTTTGAGTTGGAGTGTTTTCATATTAGTTTCAATAAATTATTTGACGCGAAACCAATTGATTTCATACATCAAATAATGAGTATACAGTTCAAGCCCTAAATTACGATTAATAAAGCATATTCCAATTCACTTTTTAACCTTAAGACTTGGTTTTGAGTTTGAATTAAATCGATTTTCGTTTTTAACAGTTTGTTTTCTCGTGAGTTAATTAAGAATACCGAACTTTCGCCCAATTCGAACAATTGGATTTCAGCGTCGTACAACCGTTGGCTGTTTTGCAGGAGTTGCTCAAATACCGACCGTTGTTCTATGGATTGCAAGTAATTGTTCAGTGCGCTGTTGATCTTATAATCAACGTCTACCTGAGTAAGTGCGATTTGAAGTTCTTGATCTTGCATTTTTAACTCTGCTAAACGCACATTTCCACGCTCTTTTCGTGTTAGAATTGGATAGGCGAATGAAGCACCCCATTGGTAATTTGAGATTGAATATTCGGCAATTGGATTGTTTCCAATTGGCTCTGAAATCGCATTGTATTTTAGCGTTAATTCAGGTTTCAATTGCTCTTTTTTCCACTTCAAATCAATTCTGTTCTGTTCGAGTTTAAGTCGATTCAGTTGCACATACGGATGGTTAGCTATCATCGAATCCAAAGGTGATAAGAGTGAATTGTCCAAACTTGTTTTTACTTCTGCAGGAACCATGCCTTCCAATTCAATCGGAATAAAACCTTGTTCCCATAAATACACTTCAAGGAGCAATTCGGCATTTTGGTAACCCAATTGCACTTGTGACAATGAAATGGATCTATTTTGAACCGTGATGAATGCTTCAAGCGTATCGATGTAAGGGCGGTCGCCGAACTGGGCGGAGCTTTTTATACCTTCAAATCGAACTAGAGCATTATTCACCGCATCTTCATATACCTTTACCTTTAGGTAGTATTGGTTCCATTTCCAATAGGCCAATGATGCGTCTCGCTTCAATTCATTCAAGAGCATTCTTTGTTCTAAAACTGTTCCTTGTTGGAAAACTTTGGCTTTTTCGAATTCCGCCCTGCGCTGGTCCATGATTAAACCTCTTCCCAAGTCCAAACGAAGACCTGCATACCAAAGTCCAGCGTCTGGAACACGGTTTTCTGGATTCAAATAAACGCCTTCATTTATCGTGTATCCAGCTTCAGCGGAAACGCCAAACCAAGTTGGGATTTTGACTCCACCTTGCGCATTGCTATAATACTGCGTGTTTTTGAAGTACTTCTGATTGATATCCCCAAACAATTTCGGGTCGAATTGACCTCTCGAACTAAGAAGGTTTGCATCTCCAGACTCTTTTATAATTGAAGCTCTATGTGCCGTAGGATGTTGAAGCATGACTTGTTCAATAAATGCATCATACGTCAATTCAGCAAGACTGTCTTGCCCAAAACTCGGGGATGCAAGTAGAAGTGCCAATAGAAGGATTATGACTTTCATTTTTTCTCTGATTTAGGCTCATCTACAGGTAAGTAGAAGTTCGGAGGGAATCCGTTAATCTGTCTCCATATTTCATAATAAATAGGAACATCATTCAACAAGATCATCGCTTTGGTTCCACTTCCAACCCTTAGCGCTTCTGGCCATGGGTGGTCGTTTTTATCTGGACGAACGAGCATTCTGTACTTTCCATTTGCACTGATAAATTTATCAATCGCGTAGATGCGTCCTCCATACGTTCCGTAACTCGCTCCTGGCCATCCAGAAAAAACAATTGCTGGCCAACCGTCAAATTGAAGTCGCACGTGTTCATTCGCATTCATTAATGGAAGGTCGATTGGGTCAACGTAGATTTCAACTGCCAGTGAATGAATTTTCGGCATAAAACTCAAAATCGGTGCTCCTTCTTTGATGATTTCTCCAATACCTTGTACCAAAAGCTTTGTGATGAATCCGTCTTGTGGTGCGGTAATAAAGTGGAAGCCTTGTCTTACTTCGTAATTGGAATATTGATTTTCTAACTTGTTGATATTAGACTCAGTATCAAACTTGTTTGTTTCGGTGCTCATTTTTTCCGAGAGCGTTTTGGCATATATCGAAGTGAACTTTGACGCGATGTTGTTTAACTCAATTTTCAAATTGATCAATTCATTTTGATTGTTCAGCCAATAATTTCTTGCGGCAATTTCTTTCGATGCGCTTTGTTGTGCTTTCAATTTTCGAGTTTCTAAATCAACCAATGACTTTAATCCAGTTTTGTACAAACTATCCGTTCGTTGGTATTGATACTGAGCAACCGAATTGTCCAAAACAGCGGCCTGATAGGCAATACTGTCGTTTTGAATCTTTAGAACAGTCTGTTCCATTTTAATTCGAAGTTTATTGCTCTCAAGAATACGTTGTTCCAAAGCAGCTAGTAATTGAGTGTCTTGTGCATTAATTTTTTGCTCATAAGAATTCACCGACCTTTTTTTAAGATTCAATTGGTTCTTAGTTCTCATTAAAAGATCTTCATCGAAATAGTCGTCTTTTATTTCAGAGATAATCGCAATGGTATCTCCCTTTTCTACAAAGTCACCTTCTTTAACTTTCCAAGATTCTATTCGACCCGAAATAACAGAGTGAATTTCTTGAGGACGTTGTTCAGGGTTTAATGTTGTGATCACACCAGAGCTTCTAACGTTTTGTGTCCAAGGAAGAATGGATACAATAAATAGAATGAAAACCGACCATTTAATAAGCCGCACGAGCAATCGTTTGGTCACCTTTGCTTCCACCTCTTTAAGAGTCGAGTAGGCGTTCCTGTCAATTTTGGAAGAAACACTATTGTTTGAAATATTTAGCATTTTCTTAAGGTTA
>JBLHVW010000133.1:0-10998 GCA_047628775.1 Salibacteraceae bacterium
TGTATGTCGAATTTTGAGAAGGAAAACCTTTGATTAGTTTATCGGAAAAAAGAGACGAGTCTTGGGTCTGGTTCAAATCATTGAGAATTAGAATTGGATCTTGCCCGCCGATATAATCTGAAATGATTACAGTTTCTCCTTGGTATGTGAGTTTCACGAAGCCGTTTAGTAGCCATTTCGACATCGGCCCATTTTTGAAATCTTCATCCAATGTTGCGTAGTAATCTCTTTCAAAAAATTGATACGTGTCAAAGTTTCGCGTTGTGATTCCAGCGAATAGAGCCTCATCTCGAACTTGACTTCCTTGCTTAATATTAGTGTCTTTGGTGACGTAATTTATCTTTCCATTCTTTTTGAAATAGATGTCCGAGTGGTTGTTTATTATCCCTGCTTCTGAAAACCTAAAAATGGCTGCCGAGGCTTTTTTGTCGAAAAGGAAGTTGCTTTTCTTTGTGCCTTCGTTGTCAATAGTTGTTTTCCAAAGGTAGAGTTTTGTCTTATGGAAACGTCCATTGTAGGCGCCAATCTTGAATTCTTCAGAGCCTAGATTATTTGTTTTCCCTTTGCCGAATAATAAATCGATAGAAGCTTTACTCCAATTGTCGTCCTTCACCAGAAGAAGATGGTCCCTTTTCTGACTGAAGTAGCCCATATTATAAGCGGAATCATTTAAAGAAGTCATCAAATCATAACTTGGTGCATCACCAAATTTTTCAAGATCAATGAAATTCACTTCCCAAGGCCGTGCAACGATTAGAACTTCACCATCCTTACTGTTGAATAAAGATTCCGGAGAATAATTATTTTTTTTGCTTGAAATGTCGATTGCCACATAGATAATCCATGAAAGGCTTGCTAAGAAAATGATTGCTAATACAATCCGATTCAACATAGAAGAATGGTTTTACTTCAAAACTAAGAAGAAAGAGCCGGTCAAAGATGGTCTTAGCGTATAGAAATCAACAACGACTTGTGCACTCTAGAAAAGCGATAAGGTATCTTCCGGAAGAAGAGTGAACGTTTTCCTATGGTGAATGCAATCACCGTACTCAAGAATTGCTTTACGGTGTTTTTTTGTGGGGTATCCTTTGTTTTGTTTCCAGTCGTAAAAAGGAAATTCTTCATGGATATTTACCATGTACTCGTCTCTGTACGTTTTCGCAAGAATTGAAGCCGCAGCAATGGATAAAAATTTTCCGTCCCCCTTGATTATGCATTCGTGCGGAATTCCTTCATAAGTTGTGAACCGGTTCCCATCAATGAGTAGCATTTCAGGTTTTTGGTTCAATTGGGCAACGGCTCTGTGCATGGCAAGAAAGCTCGCGTTTAATATATTGATTTCGTCAATTTCTTTTTCAGAAACAAAAGCCACAGCAAATGCGAGGGCCTCATTTTCGATAATCGGACGCAATTTATTACGCTTTGCTTCCGTTAATTTTTTTGAGTCATCAAGGATGTCATTCGAGAAATCTGCTGGTAAAATTACGGCGGCAGCAACAACCGGTCCTGCCAAACAACCGCGTCCAGCTTCGTCGCATCCAGCCTCAATAAGATTCCTGTTTTTGTAGAGTAAAAGTTTTCCCATCGGAGGCAAAGTTGGCAAAAAAAGTTGTAGTTTAGCTAAGCGGTACAACTATTGCATGACATTTATCGTCATTATTAAAATTGAACAGATGAAAAAAATTATTTCTACCTTATTATTCGTTGTTGGTCTAGTAGCATTCAGCTTTTCGCAAGAAGCACATCAAATTGCTGCATCTAATGGAGCGGAAGACTTAGCAGCAAGTAAAACTTCAGGTGTATATGAGTTTACGTTGCCTTCAACACTTTCAAAAGAATCGATTGATAAGAGTGCAAGTTATTACTCGAGCATCTTCTCTCTTGATTTTGATGAGTCATCTCACAAAGCTAAAATGACAATGGTCGAAAACACTTTAAAAAACCGTTACGTTATGACAAGAATGTTTACAGCTTGTAAAATAACTCACGTAACTGTTGATGAGGAAACATTACAATTATATGATTTTATAGATTCTTACTTAAAGTAAGAACTTCTAAATAAAGTACGAAGTCATTCTGTTATTGCAGAGTGGCTTTTTTTGTAGCCTATTGCGTCTAATAAACATGAAGAACACAAATCGCATTGAGCAAAGTAGAGTCGCAGTTGCAATGGTGCTTCTCCTTTCTCTTCCATTGTTTTTTGTCGGTATTGTATTCTTACCGCAAGGATTACATTATTATAACCTCGTATTAATGGCCATTTCAACTCTTGCCATCATCCATACTGGATATGAAATGTACAAATGGAATTCTCAAGAATCAAAAATCAAGAAATATTTAATCGTAACAATGCTCATCGGGATTGCGTCAATTACGAGTTGCATAACAATGGCAAATAATAAGTACGGCTATTGGAGTTGGGAATATGAAAGCATGATTACTTTAAGTCCAAAAAGTGATTAATAGAAATTTAACGAAGGGGAATATTGAATAGGTCAATCTTCTTGCGATATTTGGAGAATCAAAACACAATCAAATGAATAAAATAGCATTATTACTAGTTGGAGGAATTATCGCATTGTCTTGCGCAGTATCAAGCGACTCTTCAAACGATAAAGTTAAGCTCGGCAAGAGTTACGGAAAATATAAAGTTGACATCAAGAAAGCAGTTTCTGTGGCAGACATGGTAAAGACATTTGAAGCTCAATCGGGTGAAATGGAGTTTACAATTGAAGCTAATTTAAGTGAAGTATGCGCAAAGGCAGGTTGTTTCGTGAAAGTTGATAAAGGAGATGGTGAATCGTTTATGGTTCGTTTCAAGGATCATTTTACTATTCCACCTGCAACACCAGCAGGAACAGGAGCGTACATTCACGGAATTGCTTTTTGGGATACGGTTTCAGTTGAATTGCAAAAGCATTACTTAGAGGATATGAATGCAAGCGCTGAAGAGATTGCTGCGATTACAGAGCCGAAGCCTGCTTTAGGGTTTACAGGTGATGGGATTGTGTTGAAGAAGTAGTTTTTTCAACACAACGGTTTTTTGGTTTCGAGTTGTTTACCAAAAAAAAACTTCCAATTTACCTCAATTACGCAGGGGGCAGATGGAAGGCTGAAAACACTAAAGGAGACGGATTTAATCTGTCTCCTTTTTCTTTTTAATTACTTGGCAACTTTCTGGCAACTTCTCTCGTTTTAATAATAGGTCTCATGTTAATGGGATGCGTTCTTTAATATTGGATGTTTATAAATCAACATATAATAGAGCAGTTGCTCTTCAGTGGTAATCTATGAAAATTGACTACCATAAGAAGAGTGTCAAGAGCTCGGATAACGAAAAATCCAGATGGGAGTATGAAGAGAAGTCATTTTCTTTTAGCTTCTGGGACTGGAAGTCACCACGCCTGATAAGACTGCTATTAGCAGCGATTATCTATATGTGGAACAGGCTTCAAGCCTAAAATTATTAAAGGGGTCAGATTTATTCTGGCTCCTTTTTTTATTTGCTGAATTCAATTTGTAAGGTTCACTAACAATAGAAGTGATTAAATCCATTTTCCTTGACGTTTTTATTGAGCTAGAGAAAAATGCTCTTAAAGATTTTTAGTTTTTTTAGTCCATAAAAAATAGTTCCTGTTTTACTACCTGCTCAATTGAGAAGAATAATTGGAGATTTTCTATTTTTGCCAGTTATCTTAAACATGAAATGTTTACGCTCAAAAATATCTTGACAATCAATTTAAAATGAAAGAAATAATATTTATTCGCTTCACAAATAGTGATAGGGAAAAAATGAATCATCTCTATGAAGCACTTAGCTCGTCAAGTAGATACGAGCCTCATGTGTTAGAGATGAGTGTTACAGAAGGTGCAAAGAACCTTTCCGAACTCGTGAGTAATGGAATTCGCGGTTGTGGTATATTTATTCCAATTATATCTAACAATTCAATTGAAACTCAATGGGTAAATCAGGAAATTGGATTTGCTCAAGCATGCAAAACTGTCGAAGTTTTACCAGTCGTTGAAACGGAATACAAAGATTCACTTAAGGGATTTGTACATAACCAGCTTCAATTGACTTACAGATATAGCGAAAGTAGAACTCCTTCATTTGAAAACATTATTGAGATATTACTTGAAAACCTACATAAACGTAGACCAAATCCACACAAATCCAATGAACAAAAGGAAGACCGAATGAAACGCCTTGAAGTACGACCATACTTCAGTTTTTTAAAATCTATAACCAGTCGTCGCATTTCTAAACCTCAATCCTACGATTTACAGTTTGAAAATGTTGGAGAAGGTCCAGCGCAAATTATAACTGCCTATACAATGGATAGAAGATTTACTCATGGTTGGGAGTAAATTCTCCTAAACGGGTGGGTATAAATAAAACTTTTGAAGTTGAACTCCCAATAAACACAAACGGTTTTCGAATAGAAATTATATACATGGATAAGTTTGGAAATGAATATATGCAACAAGTGGGGAAAAGTACTAGAGAATTAATTTCGACGGAGCCAATGTTTAATGGAAATATTTATGACTAAAAAACCTCCAAGACGATTGTCCTGAAGGTTTTTAAGTTTTTAAAAAGACCTTAAATCAACCCCTGCGTAATTGAGGTAAATTGGAAGGTTTTTTTGTAATAAAGGATTCTAGCTTATTTCTAAAAACAATACTTATTCGCCTCAATAATTCTCGTCGCAATCAACTGTCGTGCTGCCTTCGGGTTAAACGGTTCTGTTTTAGTGAAGCGCTTCAACCCCATCAACATCATTTTCGCTTCGTCGCCTTCAGCGAATGAATTGATTGCATCTTTAGCCGCTTTGCTAATTTCATCTGCTACGTCGTAGAAATACGTTTTTACAATCGCGATTTGAGCTTCACAAGCTTCTTCTCCTTTGAGCTCGATCATTTGTTGAACTCTTAGCAAAGCTGATTCAGCCAAATACGTATAGATTGAAAGATCGGCAATGTTCATTAGAACTTCTTGTTCTTTTGACAAGGACTGCATTAATTTTTGAACTGCTGATCCAGCAACCATCAGAACGGTTTTCTTGAATCCTTCGAGGTACAATGCTTCATTTCCAAGAACATCTGTTGGTTTGTCTCCAAATTCAGGAATACTCATTAATTCTCCAGCAACCGCCATTGCAGGCCCCATCAAATCAAGTTCGCCCTTCATAGCGCGTTTCAGAACCATGTCGACAGTCAATAACCTGTTGATCTCGTTCGTTCCTTCAAATATTCTATTAATTCTAGAGTCACGATAAGCTCGTTCAACTGAAGATTCAGCTGAGTAGCCCATTCCACCAAAGATTTGAACTGCTTCATCAACGACATAGTCAAGACCTTCAGATCCCGATACTTTCAAGATAGCGCATTCTGGAGCGAATTGCTCAATTCCATTCAATGTCGCTTCGCCTTTGTCCATTCCGGCAGCAACGTAACCTGCAATTGCATCATCAATGTTTTGCCCAGCTCTGTAAATCGCCGATTCATTGACAAAAGTTTTGATTGTTTGTTCTGCAAGTTTATAGCGGATTGCACCGTATTTAGAGATCTCACGGCCAAATTGCAAACGTTCGTTCGCATATATAACCGATTCTGTGATGGCTTGTTTTGCTCCACCCATAACTCCAGCGGCCAATTTAATTCTACCAATGTTCAAGATGTTCAGGGCGATCTTAAACCCATTTTCTCTTTCTGAAAGCAAGTTTTCAACAGGAACTTTAACGTCATTGAAGAAAACTTGTCTTGTAGAAGATCCTTTGATCCCCATTTTCTTTTCTTCTGGATTCAATGTGATTCCCTCGGAATCCGCTTCAATTAAGAAAGCGGTTAATTTATCATCGTCATCGATTTTTGCAAATACCGTGAATAGATTTGCGAAACCAGCGTTCGTAATCCACATTTTTTGACCGTTGACGATATAATGTTTTCCATCTTCAGTAAGAACTGCTTTTGTTTTTCCTGAATTGGCATCTGATCCTGAACCAGGTTCAGTTAAACAATAAGCCGCTTTCCATTCGCCTGAAGCGAGTTTTGGAATGTATTTTTTCTTTTGATCTTCTGTTCCGTAATAGAGCAGAGGTAAAGTACCAATTCCTGTGTGAGCACCATAAGCCACGGAAAATGAATAGCCACTTGCGAGGCATTCGGTTGCCAATAGTGAAGTCTTAAAATCTACACCCATTCCACCTAAATCTTCAGGAACTGACATTCCCAATAGACCAAGCGCACCTGCTTTTTCAACAAGCGATGGCATTAATCCATCTTCCATTGAATCAATACGATCCAAATGTGGAAGTATTTCAGTGTCAATGAAATCATGGCACATGTCCGCAATCATTCGTTGTTCTTCTGTCCAGTTTTCTGGAATAAATATATCAGATGGGGATGTTTTACGAATTAAAAATTCTCCTCCTTTAATCGGCTTTTCGTTTTCAGACATTTGTAAATATTTAGGTACTATGTGATAAATATAGTAAAATAATATTGCTATGCATGCATAATAGAAACTAAATTTATTAGTTGTATTTTGTGAAATCAAATGAATGAAATACGATTGAGATATTTACTAGGAGTTTTGTTACTTGTTTTGGCAAATGATATATCTGCTCAAGACACAATTAATGAAAGGGTTAATGGTGTTAGTTTGGTGTCAGAACGCTTCCTTTTGGACTCTATTCATGTTCCCCCAATTGTAAGGATTAAAGCAAATTACGTTGCGGTTATTCCTTATTGCTTCATGCCTTACAAAGATTCTGGCACCGTGTTCTATGGAGATAATAATCAGTGGGAAGGGGAAGGATTGAATGGAACGCGGGTTGCAATTCAAGAATTGCACAAGCAAGGAGTGAAGACAATGATCAAGCCTCAAATTTGGGTTGCACATGGCGTTTTTACGGGTAAGATTGAAATGAAATCTGAAGAGGAGTGGGTTAAGTTTGAAAAAGATTATGGTGCATATATCATGGCTTTTGCAAGGATTGCAGCGGAAGAGAATTCTGCAATATATTGTATTGGAACTGAAATGCAGTTGGTTGTGAAAAGCCGGCCTCAGTTGTTTTCGCGATTGATAAAGCAGGTACGAGAAGTTTATAAAGGTAAATTGACGTATGCTGAAAATTGGGACTGCTTTGAAAATGTGAAATTTTGGGGGGAGCTGGATTACATTGGAATTGATGCCTACTTCCCTATTAGTAAGGCTGGGAATCCGAAGAAAAAGGATTTGGATTTGGGTTGGTCGAAGTATATTCCCATTTTTGATTCGTTGAGCTCAGCAGTCGAACGGAAAATAATATTTACGGAATACGGCTACCGAAGTATTCGAAAGTGTGCAGCAACTCCCTGGAGTTATAGTGTTACGAAAAAGGGGGAAATTGATCAGCGCAGTCAAGTTCGCGCATTAACAGCGATCTATGATAATATTTGGGATCAGGATTTTTTCGCAGGGGGGTTTCTATGGAAGTGGTATCCAAACCATCAAGAAGCTGGAGGGAAGCACAATTCTATGTTTACGGTGCAGAATAAACTAGCCGAAAAAACGGTTCGTGCTCAGCATCTAAAGTTCAGTAAGAAATGAGTGGGTTACATTGAAACTTCGATCTTCAATTTCTTGCCTTTGATTCTTTCTGATCGTATCAGACTCAAAACATTTTTCACCTTTGATTTCTTCACAGCAACATACGATGTATGATCAAGAACAGTGATTAATCCAATTTCGCCTTTCCCCAATTGCCCTTTTTTTGACAAGAATCCAACGAGATCAATCTTATTGACCTTTTCTTTTTTTCCTGCGCTGAAGTATAATGTTTCCCATTCAGGAGTTGTGTCCAAGTATTCTCCCGGTCGGAAGAAATCAGTGGGGTCTTCCAAATATTCTGGCAATTGCGTTTCTGGTCCGATGAATAAGTAAGAGGAACCGTCTTCTGACATTCTCGCTGTTCTTCCTTTACGGTGAACAAAGGCGTCTAAGCTATTTGGGTATTGATAATGAACAACGTGTTTGATTTCTGGAATGTCCAATCCACGAGCGCCAAGATCGGTACAAACCAAAGTGTTGTAACTTCCGTTTCTAAATTTGATCAACGCGCGTTCTCGCTCACCTTGGTCCAATCCACCGTGGTATCCGATGCTATAAATTCGTTCGTCATTTAAGCGCTGAACGACATCTTCAACAACTTCTCTGTAGTTGCAAAAAACAATTGATTTCTCGATTCCAAAACTGCAAACTGTTTCTACAAGAGCATTGAATACACTTCCTTTGTATTGAACTCCGAATTCTTCAATATTGATGACGTCATCTTCAATAAGATTGTCAAGAACGTGGGGAGAATCAAAATTTAAATAGTCAGGAATGTCTTCGGGTTTCGTTGCTGAGGCGAGAAGTATGTTTTCTACTTTATGAAATTCACGAGTGATTTTACCCATCTCGTAATCAAATCCCATTTCAAGGCATTTGTCAAATTCATCGATAACCAAAGCTTCGCAATCCATAAGATTAACGTTCCCTCTTTCGATGTGATCCAGCAAACGACCCGGTGTGGCAATAACCAATTCTGGAATTGCTTTTAGACTGTTTGCTTCGTCTTTTACAGAGTGACCTCCATAACAAAGTGTGGCTTTCAAACCACTTTTTAATGACCGGAATACCTGATCAATTTGTTGAGTCAATTCTCTGGTGGGAGCAATAATTACAGCTTGAACACAATCTTGATCTTCCTGTATTCTCGATATTACCGAAAGCAAAAAGGCAATTGTTTTTCCAGATCCTGTCTTAGAAAGCAGAATTAATTCTGAGTTCTCTTGGTAGGCAGCGATGCACTTCTTTTGAATCGGAAGTAACTCTTGGTGCCCAGCGTTTTTTATTAAATGTTCGATTTTCACGTTGCGAAGTTACAACATCTCGATCACTCCTGCGGCACCTTGTCCGGTTCCAATGCACATTGTCACAACTCCGTATTTTTCGTCGCGCTTTTTCAGTTCGTTCATTATCTGAACTGTCAATTTAGCTCCAGTACATCCGAGTGGGTGACCTAGGGCGATTGCTCCTCCGTTAACGTTAATTATATCAGGGTTCAATCCCGTTTCTCTAATCACAGCCAAAGATTGCGAAGCAAATGCTTCGTTCAATTCAACCAAAGAAATATCATTTTGTTTTAATCCCGCAGCAGCAATGGCCTTTGGAATAGCATCGATTGGTCCAACACCCATAATTCTTGGTTCAACGCCAACAACACTGTAAGAAGCCAGTCTTGCAACAGGTTCCAGTCCAAGTTCATTTACCATTTCTTCAGACATTACAAGGCAAAATGCTGCGCCGTCAGATGTTTGCGATGAATTACCAGCAGTAACCGAACCACCATTCGCAAAGACAGGTCTCAATCGTCCAAGTCCTTCTAAGGTACTTGATCGAGGACCTTCATCTGTATCAACGGTGTAGATTTTTTCTTGACGCTTTTCGTTTTCATCAAGGAAAATGTGTTTCACATCAATAGGCACGATATCGTCTTCGAATCGACCGGATTTAATTGCAGCGATTGCTTTTTCATGCGATTGTAAAGCGAATGCATCTTGATCTTCTCTACTCACTTTAAAATCTTTGGCAACAGCTTCGGCCGTCAATCCCATTCCCCAATACCAATTTGGGTTCTCTTTTCCGACTACTGGATTTGGAACAATTCTCCATCCTCCCATCGCCATTACTGACATGGATTCAACACCGCCTGCAATAATGCAATTGGCCATTCCAGCTTCAATCTTCGCTGTTGCAATTGCAATCGTTTCCAATCCGGAGGAACAATATCGGTTGACAGTCATTCCTGGAACTTTAACAGTGTCCAATCCCATCAGTGAAATCATTCTCCCAATATTTAATCCTTGTTCCGCTTCTGGAGTTGCGTTTCCAACGATTACATCATCAATACGCTCCTTGTCCAATTGCGGAACTTGTGCCATGATGTGTTTTACAACATTTGCTGCAAGATCGTCAGGTCGGTAGAACCTAAATCCACCTTTGCCCGCTTTTCCAACAGCAGTGCGATATCCAGTAACTATATATGCTCTTCCCATTTTAATAATTTTTTTTAAAAGAATTTAGCGGTTAGACTTTAGACGATCATTTTAAACTCTTAACCCCTAACTAATAATTCATAACTATGAATTTCTAATTCCTCAATATTTTCCCTTTTTTAACGATGCTTTCCAAGCGCTCAAGTGTTTTCTTTTCTTGACACAATTCAAGGAATGCTTTTCGTTCCAGATCCAAAACATATTGTTCTGAAACCGTTTCGTTTTGAGATAAATCTCCTCCACATAGAACGAATCCTAATTTCTCAGAAATCAAAAGATCGTGTTCTGACATGTAATTTCCAGAGAACATTGTATTTGCTCCAACGTAAACGATTCCGAGTCCTTCTTGTCCCATTAGGGTGATGTTCTTTTCTCGTTTCGGAGCAACATATCCTTTATTGGCCATTTTCAAACAAGATTCTTTTGCTCGTGTAAGCTGGTATTCTCGGCTGACAACTATTTCGTCAATTCCTTCTCTTAAATAACCAAGGTCAAAAGCTTCATACGCCGAAGTCGATACTTTTGCTTGACCAATTGTCAAAAAGCGTTCTCTCATTCGGTTGATTTTGATATCTCCAGCAACGTATTCATCAGACAAGCGTTTTGCGAATTCTTTCGTTCCGCCACCGCCAGGAATCAGTCCAACACCAAATTCAACAAGTCCCATATACAATTCAGCGTGTGCGACTACTTTATCGGCATGAAGTGAAATTTCGCAACCTCCTCCAAGAGCCATGTTGTGCGGCGCGACAACTACTGGTATGTTTGAGTAACGCACCCTCATCATTGTATCTTGGAACGTTTTTATGGCAAAGTTCAATTCGTCATAATCCTGTTCGATTGCCATCATGAAGATCATTCCAACATTTGCTCCGGCAGAGAAATTCTGTCCCGTGTTGGAAATTACAAGTCCTT
>JBLHVW010000134.1:0-10475 GCA_047628775.1 Salibacteraceae bacterium
TTACGGTTAAGCTCCATTTCACTCTTGTTAACAAGTCCCATGAATTGAGAATAACTCATTCCGTGTTGTCTAGCACCCGCATTAATACGAGTAATCCACAATGAACGGAAGTTTCTTTTCTTTTGTTTACGTCCAGTGTACGCGTACAACATCCCTTTTTCAACGGCGTTCTTCGCTACTGTCCAAACGTTTTTTCTTCTTCCAAAGTAACCTTTGGCGTACTTCATCACATTCTTACGACGTGCTCTTGAAGCTACATGATTTACTGATCTTGGCATAAAATTAAGTTTTTAATAAGGAGTGCAACACTATTTCAGAAGACTTAGTTACTCATTACTTGGTTAACATATTAAACCTGTGATGCTTTGAATTCGTTTCGGCTAGGCCAATTCGAATTACTTCATACACAATTGTTGTTTGATGTTTGGAGTGTCAGCTTTAGACACTAATCCATCCTTCGTTAAATTACGCTTTTGTTTCTTCGTCTTCTTCGTTAGAATGTGACTCTTAAACGCGTGTTTTCTTTTGATTTTACCGCTTCCAGTTACTACGAATCTCTTCTTAGCACTAGATTTAGTTTTCATTTTTGGCATCTCTGTTCAATTTTAAGTTACCCTTATATAGCTTCTTTTTAAAAAGGAGTTCGAGCGTAGTCGAGAAACCTTTTTATCCTTATTTTATTTCAATGAAGTTGATGTCACTTCCCGTTCCCAACGTATCATTAGCTTTCGCTAATTCTTTTTCGGGTTGATAAGCATAATCATACGCTTACCCTCCAGTTTTGGCATTTGCTCAACAACTCCGTATTCTTCAAGCTCTTGTGCCAATTTTAACAAAAGAATTTCTCCCCTGTCTTTAAACACAATTGTACGTCCTCTAAAGAATACGTACGCTTTCAGCTTACTTCCGTCTGTTAAGAACTTCTTAGCATGCACAAGTTTGAAATCGAAATCATGATCATCGGTATTTGGTCCGAATCTAATTTCTTTTAAAACAACCTTACTTTGCTTCGCTTTCAGCTCTTTTTGCTTTCTCTTTTGGTTATAAAGGAACTTTTTATAATCAAGAATTTTACAAACAGGAGGTACAGCTTTCGGCGAAATTTCAACAAGGTCTAAACCTTCTTCATCGGCCAATTTAATGGCTGCATCCGTAGACATAACTTGCGGCTCTTGGCCTTCCATTACCAATCGAACCTCACGTACTAAAATCTTTTCGTTGATTCTATGCGGATCCTCTTCTTGTCTTTTTACAAATTTTCTTCTGTTGTTTGGTCTTCTCATTAAGTTCTTAAACGTTTAAAGCTAGTTCGTTTTCAATCGCACTATTTATTAATTTGGCAAAAGCATCAGCATCCATTGCTCCAAGGTCTTCTCCACCGCGCTGTCTCACAGAGACTTGATTGTTTTCGGCTTCTTTCTCACCAACAATCAGCATAAATGGAATCTTTCCGAGTTCCGAATCTCTAATCTTTTTACCCACCTTTTCGTTACGATCGTCAACGAATCCGCGAATATCGTAATTATTTAGCAATTGCAAAAGGTTTTGCGCGTAATCATTGTATTTCTCGCTCAATGGCAAAATTGCAATTTGATCCGTTGTTAACCATAAAGGGAAATCACCTGCGCAGTGCTCTAATAGAACGGCAACGAATCTCTCCATCGATCCAAACGGCGCTCTGTGGATCATAACCGGTCTGTGTTTCTGGTTGTCTGAGCCTGTGTATTCCAACTCGAAACGCTCTGGCAGGTTATAATCTACTTGGATTGTTCCCAATTGCCACTCTCTTCCCAATGCATCTTCAACCATGAAATCAAGCTTCGGTCCGTAGAACGCAGCTTCTCCATATTCAACGATTGTATTTAATTCTTTTTCAGCCGCAGCTTCAATAATTGCATTCTCCGCTTTTACCCAGTTGGCATCTTCTCCAATATATTTTTCTGGCGTCTCAGGATCTCTCAATGAAATTTGAGCCTTGAAATTTTGGAAATCAAGCGTTTTGAAAATGTACAATACAAGATCAATTACTTTTTTGAATTCTTCTTTTACTTGGTCTTGTGTACAGAAAATGTGTGCATCATCTTGTGTAAATCCTCTAACCCGCGTCAAGCCATGAAGTTCACCACTTTGCTCGTATCTGTAAACCGTTCCGAATTCAGCATAACGAACAGGAAGGTCTTTGTACGATTTTGGTCGTGCTTTGAATATCTCACAGTGATGTGGACAGTTCATTGGTTTTAACAAGAACTCTTCTTCATCATCCGGCGTATTAATCGGTTGGAATGAATCTTTTCCGTATTTAGCATAGTGTCCAGAACAAACATACAATTCTTTACTTCCGATATGTGGAGTAATTACTTGATCGTAACCGCCTTTCTTTTGTGCCTTTTTCAAGAAGTTTTCCAAGCGTTCTCTCAATGCAGCTCCTTTCGGCAACCACAATGGCAATCCTTGTCCAACTCTTTGCGAGAAGGTGAATAAATCCAACTCTTTTCCTAATTTTCTATGGTCTCTTGCTTTCGCTAATTCAACGTTTTCAAGATATTCAGTTAACTCTTTGTTTTTAGGGAATGTGATTCCGTAAATACGCGTTAATTGTTTTCTCGTTTCATCTCCACGCCAATATGCACCAGCAATTGAAGTCAATTTAACTGCCTTGATATATCCCGTATGAGGAATGTGCGGTCCACGGCATAAATCCGTGAATTCACCTTGTGTGTAAAATGTAATTGTTCCATCGTCAAGACCTTCAAGGAGTTCTAATTTGTACTCGTCGTCTTTGTCTTTGAAATATGCAATGGCATCCGCTTTGGAAACATCTTTCCGAATAAATTGGTTTTTTTGCTTTGCCAATTCTTTCATCTTCTGCTCAATCTTTTCAAGATCAACTTCAGTGATTGTTTGATCCAAGAAGTCGATGTCGTAATAGAATCCGTTTTTGATTGGAGGTCCGATCGCCAATTTAACACCAGGGTAGTAAAACTCAACTGCCTCAGCCATTAAATGCGCTGAAGAGTGCCACATGGTTGATTTACCATCCTTGTCATTCCAGGTTAACAATTGCAATGTTGCATCGTCATTCATCGGACGATTGGCGTCAATTACTTCATCATTTACTTTGGCGGCAAGAACGTTTCTGGCAAGACCTTCAGAGATACTAAGTGCAATATCCATTGCCGAAGTTCCCTTTTCTACCTGTCTTACAGAACCATCTGGTAGCGTTATATTAATCATTCTACTATAAATAAATTAGAGCGCAAAGATAGACAAATGGATTAATTAATAGCATGATTTTAATGTAAAGAAATGCTTTAAAAACAAGGAGTAATTTGATCTTTTGTGCAATTTCTAATTAAGCAGGATTGTTTTTACTACGAGGACACAAGGGCACAACTTGAAGTTCTTTATCTTAGACACAAGTAGACCTTAAGGTCTGCGATGCGCTGTGTCCTTAAACAATGGTAATCCTAGTGTCCTTGCGTCCTTGTGGTTCAATTATTTATAGTGCTTAATAAGCATTTGATGTGGTCAAAAGAAGTCAATTTTATTTTGCCAATCCTTTAATTCAAAATTACCTTTTCGCCGTTACCAATACCCAGTAATACCCGCTTGAGCTTGATGAATCGTAGAAAATACCGATTCCAACTTTTTTGCTTGATTCATCAAACAACACATCGTATTGCTCATCGTATTCCATCCATTGATTGAACGTTTCTATTGCATTTGTGCTTCCTGCAGCAATGTTCTGCGAGAGAATATGTTGCTTTGGGTGGAATTGACCAATTCGAGTTTTTGCGCCACTTACGAGTACAAGTTCACCGTCAATCCTGTCATAACTTTCTTCATAGAAGTAGTTCTGAGTTGCCATGTCAAAGGCGTGATAGCGTGCGGCTTGGTTTAAACCATCATCCAATTTTAAAGGAGACATGAATAAGGCTTTGCGCTCCTCATTGATCATATTGAACAATTCGCGTTCTTGAATCTTATTGTATGATGGAGTAATTTCGTTTCCAGAAGCCAATCCGTAATAACCTTTCTTTTCAGAGTTATCCGACTCAACGACTTCCTTTTCGCTTTCAACTTCAGAATTGTTACCACCTGGAACTGTAATTTGATTGTCATTCGTTCCCCCAGAAACCAATAAAATGATCTCACGGTTGTTCACCATTTTCTGATGTTTGATGGCAAGTCGATCACCTAGTCTTGCGATTTCAGTTTGCTCTAATTCTTTAATTAACATGTTAGTATCGTTTTGCAATTCTTCCAAATACGATTCCCATCCCAATTTAATCTCAAGATCAGTATCATCGAAATCTTCAAATTTCATTGCATATCCGATTGATTTACTCATCATCAGATATCTCGTTTTGATTGATAAATGAACTCTTGATTTATCACGGTAAACGATTGACGCGAAATAAAATGGAACTGCGTTATCAGGTAAGTACTTGATATAACGCTTTGACACTTTTAAGCATCTTGCAGGATCAGAATTGTACAATCTATCGAGACGATTATATGGACGATCTGCAGCCACCGTTACAAAACTGATACAAATAATTGCAAGTAAGGATGTAAGATTTTTCATAATGTCGTGTTTTAGAATTTGACTTTATGTATTGCAATGTGGATGCCAACTTATGTTAATGGAATGTTAACGGGTGTTCGTAATGTGTAACTTCTAATCAGTTGTTTTGCGCAAATGTTGCAAAAGATTGCGTATATATACACTTATAATAAGTTTTGTCAAATCATAGTTTTGTTTTCAATCAAACCATTTTATTGCATTGAAGTTTTTTAAAGTTCCTTTTTCAGCGATCACACTTTTACTTATTGTCGGGGTGATTATCGGGGGGATGTACTCGTCCGATTATGGAATAACGTTTTTTATTGTTCTTTTCTCTTTGATTGCGTTGACTTTTGTAAAGAACTTAAATCCTGCAGTAATGACAACCTGCATTGGTATTTTGATTGTTTTGCTTGGCGCCGAACGAATGGATTCATTCCAGTCCGTTGCAGATTCGAAAGCGGGAGACGATAGTTCTGTAATTGTTGAGATAGAAGAGGTTGAAAAAAGTGACAAGCCTTGGAAGAAAACCTTAGGCAGGCTGACGCATATTAAAACGAAGGATGGAATGGCTCCTTGTTCTGAACCCGTCTTGTTTTATACTCAAACGCAGTTCATAGAAGGGGATATTATCTTTTTGAAAACAAATTTCCATAAAATTGAAAACGCTAGAAACCCTGGTGAGTTCGACGCTAAGAGCTATTGGAGCAACAAGTGTATCCGGAAAATGGCGTTCATCGGTGAGTTTGAATTCAGATATATCGACCATAAAGAGATCTCCCAAATCACTGCATTTTTTAAAAGTATTCGTTCCAACTTAACGGCTTCGTTAACCGCAAATCTAAGTGATGATCAAGCGGGAATTGCAAAGGCTCTTTTGTTAGGAGACAAGAGTACCTTATCTATGGAAACGAAGAAAAGTTTTGGGAACGCAGGCGCAATGCATGTTTTGGCGGTTTCTGGATTGCACGTTGGAATAATAATGTATTTGCTTCTTTTTGTGCTAAGTAAATTCTCACGGTTTATTTCAAGACGAAAGGCTGTTTTAATTTGCGTTATTCTGGTTTGGATTTATGCAGGTGTAACTGGATTTTCTCCTTCGGTAATGAGGGCTGCTTTTATGTTTTCGGTATTGATGTTAGGGCAAGTGTGGAGTAAGAACGGAAACAGTGTCAATACGCTTTTCTTTTCGGCATTCGTTCTTCTTTTGATCAATCCATTGTTGATTAATGACATTGGATTTCAACTCTCCTACTTAGCTGTTTTGGGTATTTTATTGATGTACGAAAAAGTTCGGTCTTTACTGCTAATAAAAAATAAATGGTTAAATAAGATTTGGGAGGGAACAGCTGTTGGGATCTCAGCGCAAATTTTAACCGTTCCATTATCGCTCTATTATTTCCATCAATTCCCGAATTACTTCATGTTATCAAATTTGGGGGTGATGGTATTTGCAGGCGTTTTACTTTCGGTTGGATTGGCATTATTCACCTTTAAAGTAATTGCTTTTTTGAAACCTCTTTTGGTTTTTGTGCTTGGACTTGGAATCTCGCTGTTGTTTTTCTTTATACAGTTTGTGGAATCAATTCCAGGTTCCGTAGCAACAGGATTCGCACCTTCGGCAATGATCGTTCTTTTCTTATATGCTTTGATTGCGGCATTAATTCTTGCTCGAAAAAACAAGCGCTTGCTTTACGTTGGATCATTGATGGCGTTGATTTTATTGACCGGACTTCAATGGGATAGAAATGAGAGAATGAGACAAAATGAGATGGTGTTTTACAACGTTGGATCGCCGACCATTTCGATAAAATCAAAAGGTCAAATCACTTGCTTTTATATTGGGAAGAAAGACGATTTGAAACGGGTTCATTTCCTGTTGGATGCCTATTCGAAGGTAAAACCGGGAAGCGTAAAATACGTTGAGCTGAAAGAAGGGAAGACGAAATACAAATCGAGATTGGGCACGGCAGAATTCACGAATATCAATCGCGATGTGTATTTAGAGATGAATGGAAAGACGTACTTTTTGAGATCCAATTATAAGCAAGAAGAAAGAATCGTGGATGTCGTTATTGACTTGCCATATTTAGCAAAAAATCAATCGAATTATAATTTGAAAAGTGGCGCTTATTTCGTTGAGCTTTGATTTCGCTGCGCCACATCATTTCCAATCATTTCCGCCAATTTTAAAAGTGCATCGGAATTAACGACGGAATCCTTGATGTAAAGAGACCTGCGCTTCATTAATTTTTTGATTTGATTCCCGCCTTTGTACCCTGGTCCCACAATCAATTTGTACTCATTTACTCGTTTCGACCTGGACCATCTTGCGATCGATTGAATATCCTTAACGTTTAAATTGTAAATTTTTCCGAGCCATGCTGAATGGTCGTTGAGAACACCTTTTTCATAAGAAATGATGCCGTCTTTGTATTTTCGAAGCTTCCAGTAATGGTAAAACAAAAGGAAGCCAACGGTTGCTCCAAGGATGATGAAGACGAAATAAACGAGGTTCTCCATTAAAGCCTGTTCGTTCTTGTAGCTGTCGGCCATAAGTAAAAATGCTACCGTATATTGAACCAATACAAAGAGCAAAGCAATGGCCATTTTTCTTCCGTTTTTCTTCTTGTCAAGTGCTATTTTCATGGGCATCGAAGTTAGTCATAATTTAATTCGTGAGAAAGAAGGGTGTGAAGGCCTTTCCGACTTTGGCACACTCTTTGAATTACTGTGATTAAATAATTTAAAACAAGAGTTATGAAAAGAAGAATTACATTCCAAATCATTATGATGTCAATTCTTTTCTTGCCTTCATGTAAAAGAGAAGAATCTGTAAACATCGATCAAAACAGAATTTATTCGAGCTACGATTACACGTACGACGCGAATGTCAATAAGTCAAGTATGACAGCGACGTTTCGTTTGGACAATAGCGGCGGAAAAAAGATTGAATTGTCTTACCCTTCTCGAGTTCACTTTAATGGAGAAGGACTTGCATGGAAAAATGCCATGGGTCATTACTCTTTAAACCGCTCAGGTAATTTAAATGGAGGTTCATTTTCATTCGTTGATACAGATAGTAAAGAGTTTGAAAATCAAGTTTCAGGTTTGAACTCAGTTGAAATTCCATTTGGGGTAAACAGCATCAGTAGAAGCGGAAACTTTTTTCTGCCTTGGGTCGGTGCTCCTTTGGTTTCAGGAGAGACGATTAAGGTGACTATAAATGGATCAGGACAATCAGGATCTAAAACTTGGACAATCACGAACCCGGGAACATCTCATGTTATCTTGGATCAATTCAAATTGAATGGACTGGTTGTAGGAACAGCGAACATTCAAATTGAAAGAGAAGTGTCAAGTTATTTAACTGAAACAGGTCTAGCCGGAGGTCGTATTTCAGCTCAATATAAGAGTCGGAAAATAACGATTAATATTATGAATTAAAGTACAAGGAAAACGAGAAATGAGCGTCCAATTTGAGAAATCAGGTTGGACGTTTTTTTGGTATAAGTTTTTTTAACCTTGGAGTCAAAAGGATATTGTTTTGTTTATTTTGGTGCAATGCACAAGATTAAATTTGTATTAAATCGAAACGCTTTGAAATCAGTGGTGTGGAGAATTCCCACTCAAAGGTAAGTAGGTAACGATCGAAAAGTCGAAAAAATACTTGACAATGTTCAATTTTACTTATATTCATACTGTGAAACATTTCTACTTTTTTATCCTCCTATTTATCATTGGATCGTGTTCATTGAATGCTGCTCAAGAGTCAGCGTTGAACCAATCTAAAAATGAATATATTGGAGCTAGAAATGAAGGTGTTATCATTAGTTATGTCGCTTATACGCATCCGAATGTCGTTGGCTATTACAAAGACCTTGGCGATGAGGCATTTATTGAAAGATTTGATTTACATGTTGGTGTTGGTTCATTGTTTTTGCAAGATGGCAGTATCAAAGAAACAAATTGGGAGGGTGACAACATTCAAGTTAAATATGAGTTCATGGGTATTCTTGAAACGGAATTTCGGTACGAAGGAGATCCTGTTTTCATTTATGCCTTATCGGCAGATGATGGTAAATCCTGGCATTTTTTGGAAGAGAAGGATTATTTCAATAGCAAAATTATTAAACCCAAAGACAGATTGATTAAGAAATGATGAAGTTACTTTTAAGTTGTCTATTGATTGGTTTGTTCCAATTCTCTTTCGCCCAAGGGTGGGTGCCTTCAGGTGGTAAATCCATGTCCATGGCGAATGCATCGGTTTGCAACAATGATGTTTGGGGATTCCACAACAATCCAGGAGCATTGGGGGATGTAGAGAAAATCAGTGTTGGTATTTCATATGAAAATCGATTTTTACTCAAAGAACTTCAAAGTCAAGGGATAGCGATGGCCATTCCATTGAAAATTGGCGTTATTTCATTTGGCGGTCAATTGTATGGTTACAATCAATTTAGATCGTACAAGGCAGGTTTGGGATACAGCTTGAAGCTTGCCGATAAATTCTACGCGGGAGTTCAATTGAATTATCAAGGATTACGACTTGCGCAGAATTATGGAAGCGCAAATTCAATGACTGCTGAAGTTGGCGTTTATGGAAAGGTAACCAACAAATGGAAAGTCGGAATTGCAATCTTCAATTTAGGACGTTCGAAATTATCCGATTTTCAAGACGACAGATTTTCGACAATCATGCGAATTGGAACGTCGTACACCTTCTCTGAAAAAGTAATGCTTTCAGGAGAATTTGAAAAAGACCTTGACAATCCAATTCGATTTAGAACTGGACTAGAATATCAAGTGATCGAAAATTTCTTTATTCGTGGCGGGTTTGCAACTGCGCCAGTAGAATTGACTTTAGGATTCGGTTATCAATTCAAACAAATTCAGCTCAGTCTTGGAAGCGCTTACCATCAGGTTTTAGGATGGTCTCCACATTTTTCATTTGTTTTTCAATCAAAATAAAGTGCGCTTAAAACTCTATACCGCCGCTTTATTCCTCCTTGTTTCAGGGATGTCATTGGCGCAAGGTAAAGATGAAATTATTCAACAAAGAGTTGAATTTATTTCAGAACAGCTGGAAGACGAAAATATCGACTTGACCAACGTTGTTGAGCAGTTGAATTTCTATTACGAGCATCCGTTGAACCTCAACAGTGCGACATCCGATCAGTTGCGAGACCTTTGGATATTGTCGGATATTCAAATTAACGACCTTCAATTACATATCAAGCTCTTTGGGAAATTAATCTCTCAATATGAATTGCAGAGTTTGGAATATTGGAACATGTCCACAATAAAAATGGTTCTTCCGTTTATTCGAGTGGACGACAAGTTGGATCAATTACACGTTGGACTAAAGGAAGCATTTAAGAATGGGAAGTTTGAAGTATACCTTCGGTATCAGGATATTATTGAGAATAAATCCGGCTATGATGATGTAGCAGATTCAATATTACAAAATAGCAATTCGTATTATCATGGTAATTCCGCTCGTTATTATACAAGATTAAGGTTTAGCTATAGAACAAATTTAAGTGTTGGAATTACAGCGGAGAAAGATCCCGGAGAGCAATTCTTCAAGGGAAAACAAAAGTATGGATTCGATTTTTATTCAGCCCATGCCTTTTACAAAGGAGGTAAGTATGTGAAATCAGTAGCGCTCGGTGATTACCAAGTACAAATTGGGCAAGGTTTGAATTTTTGGTCGGGTTATGCTTTTGGTAAATCAGCGGATGTAACCAATGTAAAGAAATCTGCGAATCCACTTCGTGCTTACACTTCTGTTGATGAAACGCGGTTTCTTAGAGGTGCTGCGGTTGTTTTGGGAGTTGGTAACTTCTCGTTGACGGCATTTGGTTCTCGAAAGGCGGTCGATGCATCCGTAGTTGTCGATTCTTTG
>JBLHVW010000135.1:0-10362 GCA_047628775.1 Salibacteraceae bacterium
TATGCTCCTGCAATTCCTCCTGGTGCATTGATCGTTAATAAATCAGCGGGTGCATCCCACAAATACATTTGCATTCTAGGATTCTGTCCATCTACTGGTGTTGCAAAGTTTGCGTTATTTGTTCCTCCACCATCTTGTGCTTCGGCATAAACTTCATCAGAACTTAAACCACCATTTGCATACGAATTCGCTTGGAAGTTACCACTTGCTTCATCGAAACCATAGTGGTACCAAACGTCGTGCATAATATTGTTCATATAGAACAAGTTTGTAACTGCTGCATCCCAATATAAATTTGCCGTTTGATTCGGGTTTAATGGGTAATCGAAACTTAAGGTTGCTCCTCCATCTGGCCAATATCCAAATCCATCATCAGCGTTTTCATCTTCCGACGCTCTAACGTTATTTCCTCTTGTTACCGTAAATTCGTTTCCAGGTGTCCCACCGATATCGTGCCATCCATAAGGAGAAGCAGTAGCATCCGAAGGTCCAACAACCAAAGTTCTAGGTCCGTGGTTTGGGCTTTCTGTTGGGATTGCATAAACACGGTATTCATCCGTTGCCGGAGGTGGCGCTGGAGCCGCTAATGGACTTCCAACTGGAATATTTGGTTTGTAATGTGGTCCAGGTGTGTATGAATTTTGAGCATGTCCATCGCTATCGAATGCACAAGACGTAACCCAGTCTCCCTTATTAATCTCTGCTCCTGTATTAGCATCAATACGAATACTCCACCAGTGGTTACCAGAAAGTTCGTAAATACTTAAATCCCAAGCCAATTTGATAACGTCCCCGTCTGGAACGTAAACCAATTTAACTGGAATGTCCTCTTGAGACATTGATCCCTTTTTGTAAAGAGAAATTCCATTTTCAGTACGCATCAATTCCGCTGGAGCGTTTTGTCGAATTCCAAGTGCTTTACAAGCTGCTGAAATTGCTTCGACTTGATTCATTGAAGGACTTGATGTGTTGATTTTTCCTTCAACATCATTAACCAATCGATTGCCTCCTAGAACAACTCCATTTTCATTGATCGCAAAATTGGCTATTGCATTAAAGACTTCAATGTTGTTGTGTGTTTGTAATAAGTAGACATAGCTAATGTTCGAGCTTTTGTCATCGTGTTGGTTGTAGATCTTCCAGTTTTTGGCATCTGTTTTCGTAATGCCTAAGTCTTTAACGTGATCGTTGAGATAGTTTTGAATTTGCGGTTCATGCTCCTGGGCAAAAGAATTTAGACCAAGCGCAAGTGCGGCAAAGAAGAGGTTTAGAACTTTCTTTTTCATAAGTACAGAGTAATTAATTAAACCAATTGGGAACAGTTTAATGCGGCTATTAGAATGGAGACGCGCACTAACGAAGTCAATCGTTCCAAAGTTGGTTATAACAGTTTTTAAGTTTTAGCTTCCTTTAAAAATAATCATTTTAGATGACTTATTGGAATACGCCATTGGGAGAAAATGTAATTAAACCTCTGTTTCCTTACTAAATAGGCCTTAGGTAACATTAAAATAAATCCAAGTTAGCACAGAATAGCGTGCGAACTTTCCAATTAACATCATTATGGCCAAAGGAATGAATTTGACCCTGAAAAAGCCGAGAACCGCAACCATAGGATCGCCTATAAAAGGAACCCAAGAAATCAACCCCAAGTAAATCCCCCATTTTGAAAATCGCGTTTCCCAATTGTCAATCTTTTTCTGGTTGAGCCTAAACCGCTTGATAATGAATTCAGAATGGCTGTAATACCCTATCGCGTAATTAGTCAATCCGCCGAGCAAGT
This sequence comes from Salibacteraceae bacterium, assembly GCA_047628775.1. Lineage (GTDB taxonomy): Bacteria > Bacteroidota > Bacteroidia > Flavobacteriales_D > Crocinitomicaceae > UBA4466. The sequence goes on from JBLHVW010000135.1 coordinate 1,784, forward strand.
TACCTGCTGTTGCAACGATTAAAACCGGAGCGACTGACAATCCAGCACTGTAAGCTCCGACAACTGTTAATTCAGATGGGAATGGAAGGATCGTAGCCGCCAAAAACGCAGCAATAAACAAGCCGATATATCCAAGTTCTATGAGGTCCACTAGAGAATAATTTCTGCTCAAAAGTATAAAAATCGAAAGAGGGCGCAGCATAAATTGGGTTTTGTATATTTGGGGAACAAAGACACCGACACGATTAATATTGAACTATGCCTGTACTCAAAAAACTAGACAACGAATTTTTGATTTACGAAGAAACTGTTTTATCCTTACTTGTCGCGGTTCGAAAAGCGGATCAATCGAAGATTAAAAAGTACTGGAAGTCGAAAGACAAAGCGAAAGAGGAACAGATGATTTCCGGGTTTCCTTTCATTCAAACGGAGGAGCAGGATTCATTGAAGATTGATTTTACTTCGGAAAGTGAATTTGAAATTGTGAATTTGAAAAAATTCGATTGATGAATTGTTCGAATGTTCGATAATTTGATTCTAACCAAGTCGCACAAATTGGGAGCTTATATTGGTTACCACCCTGATGGTTCAGTTGGGTTTTAGATATTAGAATGTTAGACAATTGGTTTTCAAACTATTAAAATTGATCCTCACTACCACTCCAACTCATAATTCATAACTCCTACTCCATCAACTCCCAAGCGCTTCTATACCCGTCTTGGTTTTCCATATACTCTAAGAACGAAGCGTAAAAAGGATCTTGACCAATCGTTGAACTGTCGCCGATTACAAACAAACGTTCTTTCGCCCGCGTAATTGCCACGTTCATTCTTCGGTAATCTTTCAAGAAACCAATTACCGCATCTGAATTGGATCGCACCAAAGAAATCACGATTGTATCGCGCTCCTGCCCCTGAAAGCTGTCGATTGTGCTAATTCGTAGTTTTTTTGATAGTTGGTCTTTGGCCAATTGAACTTGACCGGCATAAGGCGATATCAAAGCTGAATTGGAAAGGTTAATTTTTTCCATTTCGAACAGTTTCTCAAGAATTGAGAGTTCTCCTTCGTTGATCAAACTTCCACCGTCTTTCCCCGATTTTTCTTCAAAACCAGTTCCAGCTGTATCGAAGAACGTGATATGATTCCCCACATTCTTTTGCGCCTCAGGCGTAATCAATTCTCCTTTGTAGAAATAATCGCTTGAAAAATCGGCAATGGCCTTACGCATTCTGTATTGCGTATTCAAAAAATGAATGTTTTCGCAATTCTTAAAACAACGTTCTAATATTGAAATATTAAAACCTTCTTTTTGCGCACTTCTTGAAAGAACAGTTGGAGGCAATTGAAATGGATCTCCCGCCAATACCCACGACTTTGCGAATGGAAATACCACCCAAGCGAAAGGTTCAATCGCTTGCCCTGCCTCGTCCATAACTAAAGTGTCAAATTCAGCTTCTGTCTTTAAAAAGTTGCGCAATCCGATCGGTGTTCCCAAAACAACATCGGCTTTATCAAACAATTTAGAATCAAAATGGTCTCTGATATCGCGAATTTCTTTTCGAATTCGTTTGACTTCTTTAAACAGCAAGGACTTTTGAGCGCGTTCTTCTTTACCAAATCTGCGCTTGTATTGAAAGGCCATCTTTCGGAACTCTTCCGCTTGAATTTTCAAACGTTTGATTTCCTTCTGCACTTTTGATTCGCGCATTTTTCCCTCGCTTGTAAACGGGAATATGATACCATCTACTTTGAGCGTATTTCCTACCCTCAAAATATTCACTTTATTCTCAACCAGGCCTTTTGCAATATTATCAACCGCGGTATTGCTCGGTGCTGTAACTAAAATTCGTTTTCCAACTTTGATTTGTTGTAAAACCCCTTCAATCAACGTTGTTGTCTTTCCCGTTCCTGGAGGTCCGTGTAGAATAATTAAGTCGTCGTTATTTACAATTCCTTCAACGGCGTTCTTTTGACTTTCATTCAAGTTGTTGTTTTGAAACGTCAATTGAGATTCGACCAAGGTTTGAGCTCCGAAGGCATCATTGCCATGAATGTTTTTAAACATTGAAAACAAACGAGAATTATCATTCAAATCTGTAATCGCGGACTTCATTACTTCACTTGTGTATTGATCTGGAGCCAACTTGATTCCAACTCCTTTGTCTTCAATCCAATCGGGAAACTCCGGTGCGAAAAGTCGAAATGAACCTTTCTTCCCTTCCATTCCAATAAAAACTCCTTTAATGGATTCTTCACCTTCAAGAAAGCACTCGATGGCGCTACTTCCTTTAAAAGAAGACGTTTCCGTAACAAATGGCAACCGAAACTCGATTTCTGGATAGTCGGCATAACCAAACGATTTACGCGTGACGTTAATTGGATGCAAAGCGACCCCGATGGACTTGAGTTGCTTCAATCCGGATCCTGAGTCTAACTTAAACCGATTCTCTTGCTCTCGCATTTCCAGCGAAATGCATTTCAGTAATTGGTCTTGATGTGGATGGTTTTCAGCCATAATTAGTTTACAGATTCGTGTAAAGATAGAAATCTGCGAGATTCAATAAGGACAATGGCAAAAGAGCTTGGAATTAATTCTCTACGCAAGTAATCGTAACAGACTGAGATATTCCTCCAACATTCTGAGTAAAATTAGTCGGAGCCGGAGCATCGTCATAAGCGTCACCGCAATACTCTTCACTAGCGGAAGTTTGTGTTTCAAATCCTTGAACGTTTTGGGAAACAACGGTTGTACACGTTTGACATTTTTTACACGATACAGCTCCAAGAGCTATTATAGCTAGGGCTAAGATTAGGTACTTTTTCATAGTCTTTGGTTTTGATATTTCAAGTTTGGTACAGTAGAGTTCTTCATATTATCGTGAATCTAACAAAAGAAATCATGGATTTTAAGCTTAATTGATATTTCCAGTAATTGTACTCAACGTATTAACGAAAATGTTGCAAAACAGATGCTCTTCCCTTTTTGTTCTCTCATAATTCCTTGGCACTTCAACTCCTTCGTAGTCTTTTAGACAATAACTTCATTTTGAATTGATTGTTTGGTATAAAAAAACACCCTCGACACATTGTGAGAGCATTTTTCTATCTTTCTTAAGGCTGAATATCACTCTTCCTCACGGTCAAAATTTATTTCCATTGTTACGATCCCTTTTCCACTATTTCGAATTATTATAGTGCCGCTTCTTGTTTTTCCTTGAATCGAGTATATCTTTTCCTTTTTCGATTCCGCTATAACTTCAGTGATCTCTGATTTCCATTTTTTACCGAAGGCTTCTGCGAGCAAATCCGCTTTCCCATGCGCTTTCCCTTCCAAAGCGATCGTGATGTACATTGCTAAAATCTTCGCCTCTTTATTCCAATCCAATTCTTTTGTTGCTGTGCGACCGTAAAAATAATAGTCGTCTTCATTAACATCTTCTGAATCAGAAACACCTAAATAGTCATCGAAATACAAACGAACATTGACACTTTCAATTCCAACTTGGGCATCTAGCGGGTATTTACTATCTACTTTTTCTTCGGCCAATCCAAAACGGTTGATTCTATTCGCGTACGGGGTGTATTCTTCTTCGCGATCAACTCCATAAGGATCAATCTCTCTTCTCGCCTCAGGACCTTCGTACTCTCTCCTAAAACCCTTTTCATCAGATACACCGGGTAAGTTTATTTCTATTCTTTCAGAATTGTTTAGAATGGATTCATTTCTTGCATACAGATCAAATTCAAAGGTTTTTGAACCGCGTCCGAAATAGCGGCTCACTGAATTAGATCTGTAATCGTATGATTGATCTTCTTCATTCCAAACTTCTTCTTTCTCTATTCCCAATCCTTTCAAGAATGACATTGCATTGGACTTATCCAACCACGTTGTGCTTATCAAGTCAATGAATACAGAAGGTTCAAACAAGTCCGACTCGAACGTTTCATTCCATGGCTGTGTTGTTATGTACTTATAATCCAATTGAGCTACTCGGTCGTATTCATTCAATCCAATTTCAACTCCTTCCCGATTGATAAAGATCATATCATTTCGACCGTCGCCAACAATTGAAGTTTCGCAGAAAAATGGATAGGGTGTGATATCAGATCTAAATTGCGGTCGGATAACTTCCTCACCATCCAAATTCATCACGCCCCATTTACCGTCATCTCTGAACCAAAACATATCGCTGAACACGTCTACCGGAGTTTTGAATTTGGCATTGAAATGGCGTACTCCTTCTGTATCAACCAAGCCCCATTCTCCATTTTCATAAAAAGAAGCATAACCATTCATAAAATCGGTAACAGCCTCCCAGTCGCTATCAGTGGGGATTACTTTCTTGCCTTCCAGATCAATGAATCCGTACCCGTTCTCTTCTACCTTAATTAAGTCTTCAGAGATGGAGATTACATTGTCGTATTTGTCCTTGAGGTTTAGGACTGTTTTTCCTGATTTGTTAATGATTTTAAATGTGCGCTCACCGTCTTTATTCGATCCAACAACCGCACGACCATTAACGAAACCGCTTCTTACAAAATCGTACTTTGCCTTAATAGCGACTTTTCCTTTTTTGTTTAGAAAGCCCCATTTTCCCGCTTTGTTTTTAAATGCCGCCAAGCCCTCATTAAAGTATGCCACTTCTTCGGCTTTTGCGGTAAAAACTACTTTGAAATTTTCGTTGATGAATTGAACTTGCATGTTCTCTTTTCGCACAGGTGCCAATCCATCGTGGAATTCTCCTGCGAGATCCCATTTTTGCCAAGACTCCTTTACTTTACCGTCTGTGATTTTCACAAAGTGGTATTCTGTCTTATGTTTTGCAAGATCAAAATCTTGAACGAGTGCGATTCCATTCACACCGAAAGAAGGTTGTTGGTCAAATTCGGGTTTCACAATAACTTCACCTTTCATGTTCATGAACCCCCAATCTTTTCCTTTCTTTTTTTGAAAAGGAATTAGGACTTCGCCGTCGCAAAATGCATCTGTATTAATTTCAGAATCTCCGCAACTAGTTAATAATGTTGCGAGTATGAAAAACGCAATTGTTTTTTTCATGGTAGTAGTATTTAAAAATGTTCCAAACACAACGAGATGTTTGATTCGGGATTAAAATATAAAATAAAACTGGAGGTTGTGGAATTACTCGAGATGACTAAGAATTCCATTTGGGAAAAGTGCGAACAAGCCGGTTCTAACGTTTGCAGCTTTTAATGCATCATTTGTCCATCTGTTACAGGTTCTGTACATGTGGTATGAATCATTTGCTTCGTAGAAATTGTCCGCTTCTGAGTATCCTTTATTTGCAATTAAATCGACTTTTCCATTTGACTTTCGAAAGGTGCTTTTCACATATCTTACGAGCTTTTTGTATTGCTTCTTGGAAAGGCGAACCTTTACTTTGGCATATCCATCTTCGTTCACTCGTTTTTTAGGTTCTTCACAATACATAACGTGCATCGCTGTTGCACTTGGGAGAAAAGCTGCATTCAACGCAGTTGACACCTTTAAATCTGCCCAAGTTGGAGTGTCAAGAAAGAATCCTTTATCGCCCCACCCGATGGCTATAAACGCATCCGTTTGACTTTCCCCGTAAGGATCGGTAGGAATGAAATTATTCCAATTTATTACACCACTTTGAACTGGCATGCAAAGATCCGTATGGATTCCATTGGACCGAACATAAATATCAATGTCACCCTCTTCATGGATTTCGCCAACAGGAATTGCCGCTCCGTAAAGGGCTACAACGAGATAGAAAAAAAGAAACGCCATGAAGGCTTCCGAACCTCTTGCGGTATTCTTCCCTATTTTAATCCAAAATTGTTTCTTTCTAATCCTCATCTAATCAATGCAATTCGTTGAACGAATTCGTCTGTTTTCGGAGTGTAAAGTAAGAATTCAAGGCATGGGAATTTCAATCGGACGAAATAATACTATTGAATTGTTACTTGCAAAGTTGTCTTTTACTTTTGGCTTCCGCTAAAACAATCTCTTTTTGATTCTCAATATCAGCCATTTGAAACTGAAGCCTTTTCACTTTTTCTTCATCTGTGTAAGCTACTAACTTGTCCAAATTGGCTTCCATCATAAATCGATCATGATTTGAATGAGACATTCCAAGTACAATTGCTTGATACAATTGACAGGCGAATTCTGGGTCAGATTCAGAATAGAAATCAGCAATTTTTGAAACGCTATTAAAATCCAACATGTACGTCCTACCTCCTACTTCGATACTGTAATCCCCTCTGCTGTATTCCTTTGACATTCTAATTTTGAAATCGTCATAAATCCATTTTCCAGTTGAAGTATCCCCTGCCATTAAAGCACAATCAGCCATCACGGCTTTCAGAAAGTAAGCTGAATCCGCTACGACAAAGTCTTTAAAATTTAAAACACCTGTGTAATTTTTATCATTGGCTAATTTCATAATGATGGGTCTCAATTCATCTATATCATTTGACTTCCTATACCTTGAAATGAAAAAGTCTTCATCAAGGTCTGCGTCTCCGCGTTTCAATCGACGGAGCATTAATTCGCGTTCCATTTCCTCCCATTCCTCACTGTCTTTGTCCAATTGTGGGAGTAATAGCTCTAAATCCTCAATAAGTTCCTCTTCATTGTCCAATACATAATTGCTCTTAGCTTTTACTTTCAATACAAACAGAGCGGAAACAGAATCAGACTGTTCAACGAAGTAATCGTATAAAATAACGGCCATTTTCGCTTGCCTTTGCCATTCAGAACCTGGGGTTTGAGTGATGTCTATCGGACTCTCATAGTCCCAGTATTCGATCTTTTCAGCGTACCTTTCATGATTCAATAGGTCAGGAATATCTATTTTTAAATTTTCAATTTTTCCAAGAATCCAACCGAGCTGAACGCGCATTTTACATTCGTTAATACTCTCAGCTTCGTAGCGCATAACATCTTCATACTCCCACCTCACATCTCTATACTCAATAGATCTTATGAATTTCTTGTGCATCGCAGTGCGCTCTTTCGCAATGTCAATTTGAGAATAGCTTAGACCAGAGATAACTAAGAAAGCACAGAGGATTAATTTATTCATGGGTAAATTTAACATTCAAAACTCAATACCTAACTGAACGGAGACACTTTTCACTTTGTCATTGATATTCAGCTTTGTTAAGGAGATTCCTAAAAGTCGAACAGGTTTGTCTAGCTTACTTTGCCGAATCAAACTCTCGACAATTGGTTTGATCTCTTCCTTATTATCTATGTATTCGTTCACGGTTTTGCTTCTCGTTTGCTGCGTAAAATCGTTGAATTTTATTTTAACGGTGATCGTTTTCCCTTTCACTTCACTGGACTTGATTCGCTTTTCCAAAATCTCGGCGATCTTATCCAAATGTTCGAGCATGTAATTTTCTGAATCCAAATCCTTTTCAAACGTTCGCTCCGCAGCAATTGATTTCCGCACGCGATCTGGTGTAACCTCACTTTTCTGAATACCGCGCACAATGTTGTAAAAGTGCGCTCCCGATTTCCCAAAATGCTGCCTTAGATATGGCAACGACTTTTCCTTTAAATCAGCTCCTCTGAATATTCCGTGAAGCTTCATTTTATCCGCGGTGACTTTCCCTACTCCAAAAAACTTTTCAATTTGCAAGTTCTTTAAGAAGTCCAAAACGTCTTCGGGCGGAATTGTTTTTTGTCCATTTGGCTTGTTAATATCCGATGCAATTTTCGCTGTAAACTTATTCACTGAAATTCCAGCGGAAGCTGTCAAACCAACTTCGTGATAAATTCTGTAACGAATTTCTTCAGCCAACAAAGTCGCCGAAGGGTGGCCAATTTTATTTTCAGTAACATCTAGAAATGCTTCATCCAAGGACAAAGGTTCTACCAATTCTGTATAATCGTGGAAAATAGATCGGATTTGTTCTGAAATCTCCTTGTATCGCTCAAATCGAGGACTAACAAAAATCAATTCTGGACACCTTCTAGCAGCAACTATTGAAGCCATTGCGGACCGAACGCCAAACTTTCTCGCTTCATAACTTGCCGCTGCAACAACGCCCCTCTCCTTACTTCCTCCAACGGCAATCGGTTTCCCCCTCAACGCTGGATTGTCCAATTGTTCGACAGACGCATAAAACGCGTCCATATCGACATGGATTATCTTTTTAATAGGTATTTCGTCACTCACGATTGCAAGTTAGCGATTCCATTTTTTCCTTAATTCAAAATTCAATAACTTTACTAAAAATATAACTACCTCAACATGCAAAGATTCTCTACACTACTATTCATTACCGTACTTTCAATACTCACTTCCACAGTCGCTTTTTCACAATCCAGTTGTTCCTATATACTTCACGTAGACGTAAGTACAGGTAGCGATATAGTCGGTTGTGGAGCGGAAGGAACGCCTTGCGCATCTATAAATTATGGAATTGGTGAAGCTTCTTCTCAGGGATTAATAGACGTTCGTGTTCGAACAGGATCGTACACTGAGATTGTCGATATGCAAACCGGAATTAACCTTTGGGGCGGATACGACGCCACTTGGACGCAAACAGGAACTTCAACAATCATTGGTGGTTATTCT
>JBLHVW010000136.1:0-10258 GCA_047628775.1 Salibacteraceae bacterium
GAACCGTTCATGATTCCCCAGATCACAAAGTTCTCACTTGCACCGTGCCATAGACCACCAATTACCATTGTAATTAGAAGGTTCAAATCGCGGTGAACGTACCGTTTGAAATTCTTAAAAAGGACAACTCCGAAAAGATAAAGAACTGTTAATCCGGCATACACCCAAAGTAAGGCCCACCATTGGGTGATGAATAATATAAAGGTAAAAATACAAAGTATGGCTATGTACGATCCCAAGCCGCCAGTTCTGTTTCCACCGAGTGGAATGTAGAGGTAATCTTTCAGCCAAGAGCCAAGTGAGATGTGCCAACGTCTCCAAAATTCACCAACGTTTTTGGCTTTGTAGGGAGAATTGAAATTGGGTTTCAGCTTGAATCCCATCAAACGAGAAAGCCCTGTGGCGATATCAGTATACCCTGAGAAATCTGCGTAGATATGCAAGGAATACGCAATCATTGCAACGACGCTAACCCAGCCGGGGAAGGTTCCAGATTCGTAAACGACTTTGTTTATAAAGTAATATACGATGAAATCAGCCAGAACCATCTTCTTGAGAAGTCCTTTCACGATCTGTATGACGGACCAACTAAAGTCGTTTTTGGTCAGGGAATAGGGTTGCTCAATTTGAGGAATGAAATCTTTGGCCCTAACGATTGGCCCCATAACCAATTGAGGGAAGAAAGTAACGAAGAAAGAGTAGTGGAAAAAGTTAGTTACTGGCTTAATTTCCTTTCTGTAAATGTCGACTACGTAACTGATATTTTGGAAGGTGAAGAACGACACACCTACGGGTAACATTATTTTTTCTACAAATGTTCCAGTTCCCCAAAAACCATTTCCAAATTGAGCAAAATGGTTGACAACTTGATTGTGCGTTCCAAAAACTTCATTGAATGAATCGGTGAAGAAGTAGGCGTATTTGAAGTATCCTAGTATTAATAAGTTGAATATTGCGGAAAGAGCAATGATCCATACACTCTTTCTTTTCAACGAACCACGATTTAAGAACCTCGCTATAATAGGACCGAATAGTATATGGTAATGCCACTTTTTGTCCGTTCCTTTTTGTGCATTGAAAATCATTTTACCCAATAGGTAATTGAAGGCCACACTGATGACCAGCAGGATCATATAAAGCCCTGAAGTTTTATAGAAAAAGAACAAACTTACAAGCGTCAAAAAGATGCTTCGAACGATCTTTTGCTTCGATACAAAAGAAAATAGAACCATCACAACGAGGAAGAAAATCCAAAAATCAAGTTTGTTAAAAACCAATGAAGTACCGTCGCGAACGTGCCAATCAAACGTTGTCAGAAAACGATTAAATAAATCGCCAATTTCCCAAGAAGAAGTAAACAGCTTGATCATGTTAATTGTTTAATTGCTCTTTCCGTTCGTCCATCTGATCCATGTATTTCAGAAAACCATCGATAAACATATCTCCCTTAAAGTGGTATCCGTCATGTGTGAAATGGATCTTATCACTTCGCATAAGTTTGTTGTTTTGCCAAGTTTTACTTGAACCCAGCTCTCCCATTATTCCATACAAGTCCCAAACGGCCATTCCGTATTCAGCGGCCAATTCCTTAATCACAGTTCGCTCTCTTGCAATGTTTTTGTTCAAGTACCTTCTGTGGTAATACGAGTCATTTGGGACCGTCAACAGCAAAGCACAATTGGGATTCGCTCGAAGCGCCATCTCCATCATTTTCTCCAAGTTTCTTTTGTAAACACTTGGTTTGAATTTGTCGTAGGTCGTATTTCCGTCATTTGTTCCAACCGCATAAGCGAAGAAGTCAGGAGGATACGTTTTTAATTGTTGTTCGAATCGAACGTTCGCCAAATACGTGTAAAGTCCAGCACCGTTAATTCCAATGGCCGTGTATGAAACACCAGGAAGATCATTCATCAAAATGAACCCATAAATTTCAAGTTCTGGAGCATTCGTTCCTTTGTATTGAAATTGAATGTTCATCGAGTCCAATCCGTCGGAGAAATGAACGTCTGTATAGCCAAGTTCAGCGTTGTGTTCACTTCCAACTACGAGTAATTCATCCGATCCAAAATGAATCCAATACGGAAATTCACCAATGTTATGGAAAATTCGAACACTTTGAATGGGCGGTTTGCTTGTCGTTCTGTCGTATTCAAATTTGATTGTAATAACCGTGTCTGCGCAAGTTATGCCTGCACCTAAAACACCATAATCAAAATCGTATTTCGACGGTCTGTGAGGTATACACCTGTATGGATTCCAAGTGTTTGGTGATGAGAATTCGTAATTCCCAGGATTGTTCGTTTTCGCTAAATCAAAAGGAAAAACCCATCCGCGTTCTCCTGGAATATCCGACCAACGTTCTTGCATATATTCACGAACATCATTCGTATAGATATCGGCCTGAACGTGAGAACCACCAATATGATACATGTTAATTTTCCCTTTTTTCTCGTCAATTAATCGGCGAAATTTATCGTGTAGAATATCAAAATTTGGACTCGCCTGATTAAAGAATTCGTAGTTGTTCTTGTCAAAATGTACGAATGGGTACTTGGAGTGTGTCGACGTATCAATATCTCTAAAATCGGGAAAATTATAAGCGGCCAATGAATCATTGTAAGGTTCAACGACAATAGTGTCTATACCTGCAACGATAGTGTCTTGCGCAAACGAACCTGTCAGCGACAAAATTGATAATATGGTAAGAATTTGCTTCAATTACTGCTCTTTTGTCCATTTACTAAATTCTGCTATAAACGCTTCATAGAAGAATTGAGATGCGATTTTCGCGCCACCGTTACTAAAGTGGATATGATCGCTTCCCGCCAGTCCTTTATCGACCCAAGCCGGCATTGAATTTTTTCCACCCATTGCGCCATACAAGTTCCAGAAAGCACTTCCTGTGTCAATGGTTTCCTCTTTCATCTTTTGAACACAGTAGGGTAAGAACTTATACGTTTCGTAAATATCCTGATCAAGTTTTGACATGTCACTCGGTCCAATAACAATAACCATTGCGCCCGGATTCAATTTTTTGACTCGGTAAATTTGGCTTTTGAAATAACTCACAAAATTATCTACGCCGGTGCTGTCTTTGAAGAACGGCACTGAATTTCCACCAAATTGCATGATGACTAATTCTGTGTTCAATTCTGAATACATCGATTTCAGAACAGTTTGATTCATTCGACCGAACACGGTTCCGCTCGATCCACGCATTCCAATGTTTGAAACTTGAACGCCGTAATCTCCTTCCAATGAGAAAGCGCAGATGTTGGGACTTACTTTGCCCGTGAATTCGTACTTCAATTTACCCGGAGTAGAAGGAAAGGTGAGTAGAACTGAATGCTGCGCTCCGTCCATTTTCAATTCCTGCTCATGGATAAGGGTTCCATCATTATAAACCTTTAGTGTTGTTGGAGCTATGCAGCTGTTGTAGTGCATTCTCACATTGTTGAACTGTCGCGCACGCTCATAAGCATTTGAAGAGGCTGCTATTTCAATCCAACCTGTTTGTGTGATCAATGAATCGAGATTGGTGGTGCTGTCTATTTCTATTTCTCGCGTAAACCGAGAGGCAGAAGCCATAACACCGTATTTGGCACTTTTCAATGATGTTCCTCCGAAGCAGGTGTACCGTTGGAAGTTTTCCGAATAGGATTGCTTAAAAGCGTAGGTGCTGTAGACGTTTGTGGCAGGGATTAATCCTGGCCCATTTCCGCCAAATTGATTTTGTATTTTCTGACGAATATAGCTTGTCATGCGATCTCCTTCAATCTGAGAATCGCCATAGTGAAGAATTGACATCTTCTTTTGATTCGCAGCGATACCATTTAACTTTGCAAAAAACGAATGCAAATTCAATTTTCCGGCTTCGTTGAATTGAAGATTGGTTGCAGCGTCTTCAGTCAACTCTCCTCCAATTGGTGCTCCAAAATCTCCATTCGAACCGTTAGGATGTTTGGTTAATGGTAGATCAACTATTGCTGTATCAGCGTTATCCGTTTTCTCATCAACATTCTTCTTTTCTTGAACAGGAGGCTGAATAAAATTTTGAAGCGTCAGAAATTTAATTTTATGACCGTCCACGTCAAAGCCCCCATCAGGAACGAAAAACGTTACTGTGAGTAAGAGCGCAAGGATTCCGGCGACGAAAAGGGTGACTTTATATGCTTGTATTTCTTTCAAATCAAAATTGAATACGTAAAAATAATTAGAGAACTTCTTTAACCGCACTGTTTTCAAGATTTTTATCAAGAATTAACAGGGCATAACTTCATGCTGCAAACTTAATGCAATTCAAAACCTTTAACGCATTAGATAGGTTAATGGTAAAACCTTCTGAATTATTCGACGTGGATTTACAGGTATTCGTCTTCCAGAGAATATATTGCACTAACTTTGTCGAATGGAAAAATACACCAACGATTTAATCAAAGAAACGTCTCCTTACTTGCTTCAACATGCACACAATCCTGTGAATTGGGTTTCGTGGTCGGACGATGTGTTTGAACGTGCCAAAGCCGAAAACAAGTTGGTTTTGATTAGTGTTGGGTATTCCGCTTGCCACTGGTGCCATGTGATGGAGCATGAATCATTCGAGGATGAAGAAGTGGCTGGGTTGATGAATAAATTATTTATCAACGTGAAAGTTGACCGAGAGGAACGCCCAGACGTTGATCAGGTATACATGACTGCAGTTCAACTAATGACACAAAGAGGTGGATGGCCATTGAATTGTTTTACACTTCCAGATGGTCGGCCGGTTTATGGCGGAACTTATTTTCCGAAGGAACAATGGATGCATATTTTGAGGTCATTGCACCACACGTATGAAAATGATTTGGAGAAAGTAACGGAGTATGCAGAAAACCTTCATGAAGGCATAATTTCAAGTGAATTGATCACGGGATCCGTTTCTCAATATGATTTTTCTAAAGACAAATTGGATGAAATTATCCTTCGGTGGTCTAAAAATTTCGATGCAACTTACGGTGGGGAAAGCAAAGCGCCAAAGTTTCCATTGCCGAGTAATTTTGAATTCCTTTTGGATTACGCTGTAAATAGTAAAGATGCGAAAGTACGCAAGCATGTAGAGAACTCATTGGATTGCATGGCGATGGGCGGAATTTATGATCAAATTGGAGGCGGGTTTGCCCGGTATTCTGTCGATATGCTTTGGAAGGTTCCGCATTTCGAAAAGATGCTTTACGATAATGGTCAATTGGTAAGTCTGTACACGAAAGCATATAAGATTTTCAAAAAACCTTTGTACAAACGAACGGTCGATCAAACGATTGAATGGCTCGAAAGAGAAATGACTGATGAATCAGGAGCTTTTTATTCTGCTTTGGACGCCGATAGTGAGGGAGTTGAAGGGAAGTTTTATGTTTGGACAGTTGCCGAATTGGAATCTACTTTAGAAGGTGACTTTGATTGGGTCAGAGAATTATATGAGGTAAATCAGAACGGTCATTGGGAAGATGGGAATTACGTGCTCTTACGCCGTTTATCCGACAAAGAGATCTTAAATAAAACAAAATGGTCGCAGTTGGAGTTTGAAGAAAACTTGAGCCGCGTCAATGATTTGCTATTGACAGAACGTTCGCATCGAATTCGTCCGGGACTTGATGATAAGTGTTTAACATCATGGAACGCGATGATGCTTAAGGGACTTTGTGAAGCGTATACAGTTTTTAAAGAAGATTCTTATTTGCGTTTGGCGTTGAAAAACGCAAAATGGTTGGAGAACAATCAACTTCGTGAAGATGGTGGACTTTGGAGAAATTACAAGAAGGGAATAGCAAACATAGAAGGGTTTTTGGAGGATTACGCCCACGTGATTGATGCGTTTATAGCGCTATATTCTGTTTCTTTCGACGAATATTGGTTGATTAAAGCGAAAAAATTAATGGACTATTCGATTGAACATTTCGGAGATGAAAAATCCAAGATGTTCTTCTTTACAGACAGCAAAACGACACTTATTGCGCGGAAAATGGAGGTGAATGATAATGTAATTCCATCAAGTAATTCAGTGATGGCGCGGAACCTCTTTTACTTATCAAAGTATTTTCACGATCACGCATTTCAAGAACGTGCAAAATTCATGTTGGCCAATGTTTATGACGGCATGGAGATGTACGGTTCGGGGTACTCGAATTGGGGAATGTTATTGAACCATCAGATCTTTTCTTTGCATGAAATCGTTTGTATGGATGATACCCAATCGAGTGTTGAAACAATTCAATCTGCGGAATTACCGAAAATTCTTCTGGCAAAACGCAATTCAAAATCGGCATTACCAATTTTTAACGACAAAAGAGATGCTGATACTAAGTCGATGTTTGTTTGCGTTGAAGGAGCCTGTTTGCTGCCAACAACAGATGTAACCGAAGCGATTAATCAAGTTATTCAATAAACACCCTTGAAAAAAATCTTCGATAATTGAATTTTTAATAGTCTAATTCCTTTCTTTTATGCCGTGAAGTTGATTGTATTGATATTTATTGGATTGTCACTGGGGCTAAATGCTCAAGTGTTGGATAATAGAAACGGAGAGGCATTTACCGATGTACCCTTTTTTAATGATGATTTTGTGCGCACGAATAAGCTGAAGAAAATCAAAGGGGAATTCCAATACATGAAGAGTGGGAATGGATTGCGCTCAACGGAGTTCAGGTATGTCTATGAGTTCGACAAAAGTGGCCGATTGATTTCAACGTTTGAAACAAGAGCCGATAAAGGCTTGATTGATACGACTTGGAATAAATACAAGTACGATGTCGACAATAACTTGACTGTTCACAGCAAGACAGACATGGAAGGGTTCCTTACGGTTAAATATACCCATGATTCCATTGGCCGTGTTTTGACGGAAGAATGCATTCGAGATGTGGATAGCGCTGGAAAAGTTGTTCGTTCATTGTCGTTCAATAAAGAATCAATTAAGTACGCGAATTATGATTTACAGACGAAACGTACGTTCTACAACAACTACGATCTACCCTATTTGGATGAATATTTCAATTACAATGAGCTTGGGTATTTGATGGAGCGTATTGAACGGATAAAAATGACTTCTGCGGTTTACACGAATACTTACGAATACAACCGAGAAGGAAAGTTATCTGCGATTCGAAAGTCAAGCAACAGAACCGAAGGGTTTTTGGAAGAATTTTTATTCAAATACGACGAATTGGGCAACCTGATTGAAAAACACATCTATAAGAATGGGGAGTTTGTCACAGATATTCAAATCATCTACAGTTCCAAAACGAAGCTCCTTTCATCGGTAATTACTCGGGAGGTAAGTACAGACTTTATGATGATTTTAAGGTTCAATGATTACGAATTCTTCCGCTAGTCCAGTCTTCCAACAACTGCATTTCGAACTTGTTCATCTAGATCTCTAAATTCAAAATTCAAAGCATTTTTCACTTTTGAATTGTCGTAGGATTTTTCCGCAAATAAATTATCGACCGTTTCTTTTGTGATGTTACTTCGCTTGCCAACAAGCTTTTTGGCAATTGCTATAATGCGTCTTATAAAGTTCACAGTGAATTTATTAACAGCCTTCGTAGGAGCATTTACACCTAGCTCATTTGCTGCAACCGTCATGAGTTCTTTAAAACTTTGATTCGATCCGATGACCAAAAAACGTTCCTTGTTGATGTCCGATTTCA
The DNA here is from genome assembly GCA_047628775.1 of Salibacteraceae bacterium. Taxonomy (GTDB): domain Bacteria; phylum Bacteroidota; class Bacteroidia; order Flavobacteriales_D; family Crocinitomicaceae; genus UBA4466. Next base: position 7,686 of record JBLHVW010000136.1, read on the forward strand.
TGAGTAATTCCATAATTTCGACAACATCGCGAACATCTACTGTCGCGTTTGATCCGGAAGGGTAAAATCGAATACCCTTTCCAACTGTTTTAAAAATTGTAAGCGAACTTTCATTCCAGTTCCCTGCTCCAAAAATGACGCATGGATTAACAATCGCCGCATTTAATCCTTCTTCGATTCCACGCCAAACTTCTTTTTCAGCAGAGTATTTAGAAATTCCATAAGCACTATTTCCAGGAGCGTTTTTCCATTTGGTTTCCTCGCTAATTACATCTTTCTCATCTCCCCCAATTGCAGCTGTCGAGCTAACATGGATTAATTTGGTGACATTGTGATGAAGACTAGCATTAACGATGTTTTCTGTTCCTTTTCGGTTGATTTTCATCACCCGATTGAAATCTTTCGGATGAAAAGAAACAAGTCCTGCGCAATGGTAGATATGTGAACACCCATTCATCAATTCGAGAACACTTGTGATGTCCAAGATGTCGCATTCAACCCAATTTATTTTAGAGAACTGTTCGTTCCAAGATTCAGGATTGTAATGTTTAAACATCGCCTTCACTTGGTTCAATCGGTCAGCAGAGCGGTAGATCGCTTTTATTGAATTATCCGTTTTACTTAGACTAAACAACAAATGCGAACCAAGAATTCCAGTACCACCAGTGACAAATATCATAGTGCGAAGTTACGATCTTTGCTTGAATTATTCTCTTTTTAGCAGGTTTTGGATAAGAAGGGTGGCTCTTCGAACATTTAACGATTTAGCATGAATATTTAGCATTAGTGTATTATCAAATTAATTGCGAGAAAGCTCGAGTTGTCGTTACTTTGTGGTATGAGATTACTTGGGACTGCGTTACTACTTTTCACTTGCTCTCTGGCGACTTCATGTACTTCTGAATACCAAGAGCGTTTAGAGGAAGCGAAAGTACTTAGAGAACGCTTTTTGATTGTTGAAGAAAGCAATTTTTCAACGCCTTCTGGAGAACTTACGGCAGAGATGAAGCAAATTGAATCAGAAATTGAGTTTTTGGCAAAAGTTTCAGGGAATGAAGAGTCGTTTCTACTTGAAATCAAAAGGTATTAAAGCTCCAATTCTATAGAAGGATCCCAGTACACTTCTTTGAAATTTACAATTTTATCCTTTTCCACAACAACTCCTTCCTTGCTCAATAATCGCTCCATTTGATCAGGATCGGCGAAGTGCATTTTACCCGTTAACAAGCCAATTCTATTAACAACTCTGTGGGCAGGAACATCTTTCAAATCATGAGCAGCATTCATCGCCCAACCGACCATTCGGCTGGACCTAGGAGACCCAAGATAATTTGCAATAGAACCATAAGAAGTTGTTCTTCCCTTCGGTATTAATCGAACCACGTCGTAAACGTTTTGAAAAAAGTCCTTGTTCTTTTCGGAAATTTTCATCTGAATACTAGAGTTTGAATTTTATATATTTCCCCTTGTACACGATCGTTTTATTTGGGTAGATATAAGTGACTGTCTTGTCTCCGGTATGAAAACGAATGGTGAAATCATCGATATTCAATCCAGAAACAACGTATTCTTTTATGTATCCTTCATATGTTCGACCAAGCACAGGATATTTGGAATCACTTTTCGAACCTGCTGAATTAAGCTTTGATTCGATGATGTAATCAGTAATGTCCTGTTTCAAACTCCAGTATACTTGATTTGGAGAATGCCTTGTTGTAGTGTCTCCATTGACGATTGTCAGCTCAAGATAACCGTTCTGAGAAAATGAATCCGCACTTAAAAAGAGTGTGAAAGCAATTGCGATAAGTCTAGTGGTATAGAACATGAATAATTTAAAAATGGAAGATAAAACGGTATACCTTCAATCAAAAATACAATCTTGTTAGATTCGCGCAAGAATAAATTTATGAGAAGATTTCAACAATGTTGAATTTTGGATAGGACAATTTCCTCTGAACCGTTTGAATACCGTCTCAATTTCAATAGGAGTTGATGTGTAAAAATACGTTTAACAAAATGAATAATAAGTCAGAACAATTCAATTTCATTAGGGCTATCAATTGATAGAAAGTTTAACGAAGCAAATCGAAGGTGAATTCCCATACTACAATTACAACGGAGTGATCTATGAGGTCACAATGAATCTTTAATCGAAATTAAAAAGGATTACTCTACGGTAACAGATTTCGCTAAGTTTCTTGGTTGATCTACGTTACAGTTGCGCATAACAGCTATGTGATACGAAAGTAATTGGAACGGAATTGTCGCCAAAAGTGGAACCAAGTGTTCGTCCGTTTCTGGAATTTCAATAACGTGATCCGCAATTTCTTTAACCTGCGTATCTCCCTCAGTCACAATCGCAATTATTTTCCCTTTTCGAGCTTTAACTTCTTGAATGTTACTTACAACTTTTTCATAAGAAGTTCCACTTGTAGCGATTACAAAAACGGGCATTTCCTCATCAATAAGAGCAATTGGACCGTGTTTCATTTCAGCGGCTGGATACCCTTCAGCGTGGATGTATGAAATTTCTTTCAACTTTAATGCACCTTCAAGAGCTACTGGGAATGAAC
>JBLHVW010000137.1:0-10202 GCA_047628775.1 Salibacteraceae bacterium
GAAGGTTTATTGCCGTTTTCTACCCACCTTGCCTCGTCTCAAACACAACGGTTTTAGGTAAAGTTGGGGATTTAGAATTCAAAGCAACTGGAAAACAAATTTTGAAATTGGGTTGGCGTGAATTGTATGTTTCCGAAGATAAAAATGCCACTAAAGAGAAGGGGGAAGAGAAGATAATGCCGCACTTCGATGAAGGTGAAAAAGGCCCGCATGAACCCGTTGTTCACAAAGGAAAAACATCACCGCCCAAGTATTATACGGAAGCGACATTGCTAAGAGCTATGGAAAGCGCTGGAAAGCAAGTCGACGATGAGGAAATGAGGGAACTAATGAAGGACAACGGAATCGGACGGCCTTCTACGCGAGCAAACATTATCGAAACGCTTTTCCGCAGAAAATACGTTGAGAAAAAGCGAAAGAACTTAGTAGCGACGTCAACGGGGATCGCGCTAATTGACACGATTCAAAACGAATTGCTAAAAAGCGCAGAACTGACCGGCGACTGGGAACGGAAAATTCGTTTGATTGAAAAAGGCGAATACAATCTTGAGGTCTTTAAACAAGAATTGTACACGATGGTTCGTGGAATTACGGATGACGTAATTTTCAATAGACACCGACCAATGCAACATTTCCGTGCTGCTGAAGCAGCGACTCAAAAGGCAGAACCAAAGAAGCGCGAAAAAAAATTGATTTTATTTGAAGAAATGAATTGCCCAAAGTGCAAGTCGACGAAATTGATGAAAGGAAAATCAGCGACAGGTTGCACAAATTTCAAAGAATGTGGGTTCAAAGTTCCCTTCGATTTGATGGGCAAAAAATTAAGCGACAACCAACTGAAAGACCTCATCGAAAAGAAAAAGACGGGGTGGATCAAGGGAATTACAGATCCTTCGAACCAAGAAAAGATTGAAGGCCGCTTTTTAATGGACGAGCAATTTAATATTCAATTTGATAAAAAAGATTCGTGATTGAGAATAGATGATTCATGATTGAGAATTGTGTGCAATAACAAATAATAGGTATGAATTTCATAAGGAAACATTGGGCCAAGCTCTTTTATGTATTGACTTTAATAATTTATTTTACAGTAATCAAACCCTCAAACAGTAGAATAAATCTGTTGCGCGAATTCAAATGGGATTTAATAAAACAATATGACGGCACTATTGATGAAATAGATCAAAAAAAGTATTGCGATCTGTTGATTGAATTGTCTGAAAAGAATACTTCAAATTGCCAATACCTTTTGTCCGAATGGAAATCTGGACTTACTAACAAAAGAATAGAAACACTTGATAAAATCGAAGATTTATCTGAAGCAATAGATCGAAAGATAAATCTATTTGAATTGATCTGTTTATTCATGCCACTTACCGCTTTAATTGGATCATCCTTTACTAAGCCAAATAAGAAACAGCTGGAGACTTAATTCATACTTGGTAAGTATAGCTATCAAGGTTAACTTCTGGAATTTAAGCAAGAAAATTTATGGTAGAAAAATGGGAAGGAAACTATAAGTACAAGTCCAAAATAATTCAAAAAATTGTTGGTCACCCTTGCACGTTCTTCACTTTAGAAATCGAGATTTTTAAAGACGATACCCTCAAAGGAAAAATTAAAGACGACAATCAATCAGACGGAATGAGTGGTGTTGGGGAGGTGGTAGGAGAGATTCATGAAAACGCGATCTATTTTGAGAAACAAATGCCAAACAAGAGTACAATTATTGACACAACAGGAACAAGAAAGACATCTAAAGAAAAGCATCCACTTTTGATATATCAAGGCGAACTAGTGGGGGACAAAAAATATAACGGAACTTGGAAATTTGAAAGAAGACGGAAGTTGCTTCTTGGATTCATTCCCATAATGTATAGCTCTGGCAGTGGCACTTGGGAAATGGAATTAAAAAAAAGATAGAGAAAGGATTTGAGAAGTATCCGCCAACGGATAAATGATCGTTTATTAATCAATTCGTTAGCATACATTTGTAAAGCGAAGTTTAACTATGAAATTAAAATTCATTTTACTGTTTGTTTGTGTCTTACCATCCCTTGGTCTTGGACAACAATTAACACACATAGCAACGCTTCAAGACTCTATTCAGGAGACCTCAGGCATCATTTATTTAGAAGGAATACTTATAACCCATAACGATTCTGGAGGGGAACCTATGCTCTATGAAATAGATAGCATTTCTGGAAATATTACCCGTTCTGTATTCATTGAAAATGCCACAAATACTGACTGGGAAGACATTTGTTTTGATAGCACCTACATCTACATCGCTGATTTTGGAAACAACAGCGGTTCCAGAACTGATCTGAAAGTTTACCGCCTGCTAATCTCGGATTACTTATTGACTCCTAACGATACCGTCACGGCGGATACGATCAACTTTTCTTATTTGGAACAAACAGATTTTAGCCCAAGTCCATTGTCTACAAATTTCGATGCAGAATCGATATTTTCTTACAACGATAGCCTATTCATTTTTACTAAAAACTGGGGCAATAATTGGACAAACATTTACGCTTTACCAAAAACACCTGGGACTTATCAAATAGAAAAAGCAGATAGCATTGATGTTCAAGGGCTAATAACTGGCGGCACGTATAATGATAGCACAAATACCATTCTACTCTCTGGCTATACATTTACAGATCCTTTTATTGTTGAGATAAGTGGTTTTACTTCAAATGATTTTTCGAACGGAACAATTAATCATTACCTATTAGCCCCACCAGCAGGCGCGTCGATTCAAATAGAAAGCATTACATGCTTCGAGGCAAATCAATATTACCTTACGTCAGAGTTAAACACCGTTGGGCCTCCAACACTTTATAGACTTGATCATTTCCCACTAAACATTGATGCTCTCGATCCGATTACAGCTTCTATTTATCCTAATCCAGCTTCTGATTGCATAAAATTAGAGGGCGTTCATTTTTCAATTGTGGAAATTTATGATGCACTAGGCATTTTGCGAAAAACTTCTGACAGCCAATCCATTGGGATCTCTGACTTAACAAAAGGCACTTACTTTTTAATCGCTAAAGACTCCACAGGACGTACTCTTTTCTCAAAAAAAATGATTATTCTATAGCTTGAGAATTGATTAACTTGCTTAAAACAATGCTTCTCCTTGGATCAACACCACCTGGAAATCCAAATGAGAAAATGAATTTGAATTCAATTAGGCGCGTTAAACAATAGAGAAAACAAACGATAATTCTACTTTTACAGTTAATTCAGAAATAAGAATTAAGGAAGTATCAATTCAGGTATTGAGATAATAAATATCCACGCAAGAAACCGCATTAAATCATGTCTTCAGAAAAAAATAAACAAGAAAAAGCAAGACTGCACCCTCGAAATAAAAACCGAGAAAGATATGATTTGAGTGCATTAATAACTGCTACTCCAGAATTGAAAAAACATGTAAGCCCCAATAAATTTGGTAACGACTCAGTCGATTTCTCAAATCCAATTGCGGTAAAGCTTTTGAACAAAGCATTGCTCAGCCATTATTATGGGGTAGAAAGCTGGGAGTTCCCCGATGAAAATTTATGCCCTCCAATACCAGGACGAGCAGATTACATCCATTACATGGCGGATTTATTGTGCGAAAACAATTTTGGAACAATCCCAACGGGTGATAAAATCACATGTCTTGACGTTGGTCTTGGAGCGAGTTGCATTTACCCAATTGTTGGTGTCACAGAATACCAATGGAATTTTATTGGATCAGATATTAATCCTCTATCGATTGAATCAGCGCAGAATATTGTCAATTCCAATTCACCGTTAAAAGGCAAGGTTGAATGCCGATTGCAAAACAATCCAAAAAATATTTTTCAAGGCATCCTAAGCAAAGCAGATAAAGTTGATTTAACGATCTGTAACCCTCCTTTTCACTCATCGTTTGAAGAAGCTCAAAAAGGAACCGCACGGAAAACAAAGAACTTATCGGGAAAAAAAGTCAATTCAGCAGAACTCGATTTAGCGGGAATTAGCAAGGAACTTGTGTATGATGGAGGCGAATATCGATTTATTCAAAACATGATTCGAGAAAGTAAAGTGATCTCTAAAAACTGTTATTGGTTTTCAACTTTAGTGTCAAAGCAATCGAACCTTAAAGGGATTTATCAATTGTTAGAGAGAGCTGAAGCGCTTCAGATAAAAATGATTCCTTTGGGAACAGGCAATAAATCGAGCAGAATTGTGACCTGGACATTCCTTTCCAGAGAAGAACGAAAAGAGTGGAAAGAAACACGTTGGAAAAAATAGTATGATTACTCACCGAATCGGATTCTCATTTATGCCTCCAATAATAATTGCAGGTGTTGCTGTAACATTGGCAGGCCTCATTACCATTATGGAAAGCCCAATATTAGGAATTGGAATTGCCTTGGCGGGTTCATTCATCTGGTCGGGTTCTTATGGAATTCAAATTGACGTTGAGCAAAATAAATTTCGAGAATACGCCAGCATGTTCGGTATTAAATACGGAGAATGGAAATCATTAGAGAAGACACCCTTCATCTCTGTGGTTAAAGGAAGATCAGGTATGACAGTGTATAGTAGGTCAAACCGATCCACTTCCGTTATTGATAATCGCTTTGAAGTTTGCTTATTGAACAGTTCTCATCGTAAGCGAGTGGTAATTCAAAAATTTAAAGACAAAAGCCAAGCAATGGAATATGCCAATGAAATTGCTTCTAAGCTGAACAAGAGTGTGGTACAATACAACCCTGTTGTAAGCCAGAAGACGAAAAGCAGAAGGTGATCAAGTTTATCTCATAACTACTCAGATCGCTCTTCTAATCCTTTGTAAAACTGTACCTTGATAACATGAAAATAATTTTACTGCTGCCTTTGCTTTTCCCAACCTTAGGATTCAGCCAAAATTTTACGAATTACTTTACCGGTTCCCCACTGGACGCTGCAAATGCGCCGCAAGGAGGAGTCTGCCTAATGGGAGGAGCAACGGAGCATGACGAAGCGATGAAATGGTTTTTGCAACGGGCGAATGGTGGAGACATCCTTGTTCTTCGAACGAGCGGTTCAGATGGATACAACGATTACATGTTTTCCCAACTCGGCGTAACCGTTAACTCTGTTGAAACCATTGTTTTTAATAATGCAAGCGCTTCTTACGATAGTTATGTTCAACAAAAGATCGAGCAAGCCGAGGCGATTTGGTTCGCAGGTGGCGATCAATGGAATTACGTATCCTATTGGAGAAATACACCCGTAGACAGCTTAATCAATTTAGGATTGTCGGACCGAAACATCGTAATTGGCGGGACAAGTGCGGGAATGGCAATTCAAGGGAAGTATTATTTCTCCGCAGAAAATGGAACCGTAACCTCAGCAACGGCATTGGCCAACCCTTACGATTTTGATGTAACTGTTGACTCATCGTCCTTTCTGAAAAATGATTACTTGGAAGATGTAGTAACGGACACACATTACGACAATCCCGACCGCAAAGGAAGGCAGGCTGTTTTTCTGGCTCGTATTCTCTCCGATTACGGAACGGTTGGAAAAGGCATCGCCTGTGATGAATATACATCCGTTTGCATTGATGAAAATGGTTTAGCTCGCGCCTATGGCGAATGGCCGACGTACAATGAAAACGTTTATTTCATTCAACCAAATTGTGAATTACAAGACTACGCGCCCGAAGATTGCTCAAGTGGAACGCCGCTGGACTGGGATAGAAATGGTGAAGCATTAAAAGTATACCACATTCAAGCTACAATGGATGGCTCAAAAACATTTGACCTCGCCGATTGGTCAACCGGATCTGGTGGGATTTGGGAAAACTGGAGTGTATCAAATGGAGTTCTGCAAGAAACAGCGAGCACGCCAATTTCTTGTTCTTTGAGCAAGGATGAACTGGATGATAGCGCGCTTAACATCTATCCGAATCCTGTTCTAAATCAGTTATTTATTTCCACTGATGAACCGCATGATTTGGTCTCTATCAGTGACATTTCTGGGAAAATAATCCATCGAAGCAAAACAGAAGAAAAGGCGTCGAATATTGATCTTTCATCCATTGAAAACGGAACCTATATTGTTCGTGTTCAAATAAATGGAAGTATTCATACAAAACGAATTGTAAAGAATTGATTTACCTCAATATGGCAAGAACGAACCGAGTCAAAACAACCGATTAATTAAATTAAAAGATTACTTTTTTTCTTACAGTATGTTTCGACTTCAAACAGTTCATTTTCTGACCCTATTTCTTGCGTCCAACTGGACATTTTCGCAATCAGATTCAATCAACGCAACAGACGATACAACTAGGGTTTATTCTGACACCACTCACTTCGACCACCAACTAGGCGGTTCCAAATTCAAGCAAGTACATCATAAAAAGGCTGCCGATGAATGCGTTATTTTTGTGAACCTTCATGAGAATGAGCAAACAAGTATTGACGCTCTCAAAAAGTACTCGCAAGACACTTTACTTACATACACCTACCTTGAGCACGGAGGTGAAAGAAGGATTTCATTTACCATTGGCAACGAAAAATACAATTTTGATCCGAATAGAATATTTACCAAAAAAGGCCGTAAACGCACCCTTAAAGACGGTGGAAATCATTCAAATAAAGCGAATAAACAAGTAGAAAAATTTGCAACAAATTTTCTCTGGTCTATAAGTGAATCATACGCTATAGTCTCCGTCCACAATAACACAGATAGCAACTATTCGATTCTAAGCTATATGCCCAGCGGTTCAGAGTCCAAAAACACTGACTCATTATTTATCAATCCAGAAATGGATCCTGACGATTTTATTTACACCACCAATCTTGCATTCTACCAGACAATGGTAAAACACAAAGTGAGCGTAATTCTTCAAGACAACAAGAAGTTTGTAAATGACGGCTCCCTCAGTGTGTATTGCGCCAAACGCCTTTGCTACGTAAACATTGAAACAGAACACGGCCACCTTGACAAGCAACTAGAATTACTCAAATTGGTTCACAAAGTTCTAGGAGAACAGGCGGTAATCAAGTAATGTTTAGAATGTAAGAATACCCCATTTTGGGGGTGTTGAAAAATTATTTATCGCAATAATCAAACGAATTTTGCAATTAATAGCATGAACACTAAAAGTCAAACCGGTATTGAACCAGCCAGCATTACAAATTCACTGATCTATTGCCATGTAATCAGCGGAGCTTATTTGTTCCGTAAATCGCCAAAAGCAGCGCCCTGATTTAGCGTTTAGGCAGACTTACTGTAAACGCTGGAAGTTCATTCAACAGCAAGCTTATGGTCACAGAACATTCATTTCAAAAGATCGACCCCTCATCATCGTCGTCTAGTGAATCCGCAAACCAAGGGAAAGAAAAAGTGTTTTCTCAAGAGTTTATGCGCCCGTTGGAGTCCAGCTTCAAATCCTCAACCATTTCAATCTTAGATTGGAAACAAACATTGGATTTGGAATACAAAATGTAATTGAAGAAAATTCCTACTTTGTGCATGCAATTAATGGAATGCCAGAATAGTTTCCTATTCATTTTAAGGAATCGTTTGGTTAAAAAAGATGGCTCGGTAAAACGAGCTGCCCATTTTCAGTCCTTTGCATTTTATATTTTCTGTTGAGCATCGTGATTCACAATTGTTTTTCTTAATTTACAAAGGTATTTATCTCCATGACTAAGAAAACTACTGGCAATATCGAGAAAGCGGTCCATACGAATAACGAGAACTCAGAGGACAACCACCTCCACTACAAATCTCTTTTCGACGATTGCCCCGTGCCCATTTGGGACGAAGATTTTTCCAAGATCAAGGAATACATCGAAAACCTCAAGAATGAAGGTGTTTCGGATTTCCTAACGTATTTCGAAGCCCATCCAAAAGCGCTAGACGAATGTGCGTCACTGCTTATTGTAAATGATCTTAATCAAGCAGTTGTCGACTTAAATGAGGCCACTTCAAAAGAGCACATGTTGAATCACTTTACTGAATTGATCAATGAAAATTCGCCGCGTTACGTAATTGATCAATTTGAGGCTATTGCGAACAATGAATTGAGTTGTGAATTTGACGCCGAACTAGTCACCTTCAATGGAATAAAAAGGCATGTTCATCTTAAATGGACGGTCGTTAAGGGTTTTGAAAAGACGTACGCAAAAGTTTACTTAACAACAACCGACGTTACCAAACGAATTATTGCAGAAAATTTACTACTTCAGCATTCAAACAGAGAGAAGGAACTCTTGCTAAAGGAAATCCATCATCGGGTAAAGAACAACTTGCAAATTGTAACGAGCTTACTGAATTTACAATCCAATTCAATTGAAGATGAAAAGACAAAATCTCTATTTGAAATAAGCCTACATCGAATTAGCTCAATGGCGCTCGTTCATGAACTGTTGTATCAATCGAAAGACTTCTCGCAAATCAATTATGGGAGTTATTTGGAAAAATTGATTCATCCCTTAATTGAATCGATGAATCCTGCAGGAAGTGATATAACCCTCAATATTGAAGCGGATGAAATCTCACTTAACATTAACACTTCGATTCCACTTGGGTTGTTAATCAATGAAATTATAACCAATTCACTAAAACACGGATTTGACGTCAACCAAACAGGCGAAATCTACCTTAGGCTTCACAACGATGGAGCTTCGAATTACAGATTGTGCATTGGTGACAATGGAAATGGTTACGATAAAGACTTCAATATTGAAGACGCTGAATCACTCGGACTTCAATTAATTCATAGTTTATCCGAACAGCTATCCGGAACAATATCGCGCGATATCAAAATGAAAGGAACGCATTATTGCGTGAAATTCGAAGAACTTCCTTCAAACCATCAACGTTTTCCTTCAGATTAATTCAGACTATTTCTTAAGGTATTTCGTCAATAGAATAACTGTTTGTCCGTCAACTTTACCTTCAATTTGTTCCGCATTGTCATACACCAAAGAAATATTCCGAACTGCTGTTCCTCTTTTTGCTACAAGGCTAGAACCTGAAACTTTCAAATCTTTGATCACTACAACTGAATCTCCAGGACTTAAAATAACGCCATTACTATCGCGGTGGACCACTTTCTCTTCAGACTCGTCTACAATTAATTCTTTGGCCCACTCTAGATCCTCTTCTTCTAGATACATCATATCAATCAGATCATTCGGCCAACCATCACCTTTCAATTGATGCAGCATTCTATATGCCACAACTTTAACCGCAGACACTTCGCTCCACATGCTATCGTTTAAGCAACGCCAGTGGTTTGAATCCACATCTAGGTCGCCAGTCAATTGACCATTGCAAGTAGAACAAATATGTGCCGCATGGTCAGCAACGTCTCCTTTTTTCGGCGCGACAACAAATACATTTAAATCTTCTACAGCTCCACAAAGTTCACATGTTCCTCCGCTTCTTGATACTAGTTCTTTTTCTAAACTCATAATTGAAATAACTGAATTCAATACTAAGGTTTTTTTTACCGAAAGCACAATTTTAGTTGAACTGGTATACGTTTTCCTGTTGAAGTTGGACTCTGAACATCGAGTTCAAAGCTAATAAAACTAAAAATATTCATTCCCTAACTTGATTTGATAAACAAAACTACATTTATTTGTAAATCAGTTAATTACATCGTATTTTTAAATAAGAACTTGGAAGCGGATTGTTCTGTTGAAATATATTGAGAATAGTCTGTTTACAGCTACGGCTAACATGCAAAGCGCACGAGAATAGAAATCTAATATCAACGATGTATTATGGAAAATACAGTAAACAAATCAAGCAAAGTAGAATTAACACTTCTCGGGATCAAGAAAACATGGGTTCGCTCAAAAGGCGAATGGCGCGACAAAAACGAGGTTGAAGTTAAGCCTATCGAAGTAATTATTCACGAGGACACTGAAGGATCATCGAAGCGGTGGTGGCGGTTTTGGAAATAAAAATGATTCCATATTTCCATGTTGAAGTTCACCGTATAATTTAGTTTATCGTTTCGAGCCGTAATTAAATCTCGAACACATAACGCCAAACTTATTACCAATACCTCCGAGCCCTGGAACTTCTAAACTAATAAAGTATATATATAAAGTAGAATTGCTAATTTTGCATCTTACATTTAATTATGGCAGATACAAGATATAATCTCCGTGGTGTTTCCGCTGGAAAAGAAGATGTTCACAACG
>JBLHVW010000138.1:0-10147 GCA_047628775.1 Salibacteraceae bacterium
AAGAACATCATGAAGCAAGTGATCGACCGCAGAAAGAGCTTTTTGGAAGGAGCAAACCGTTACGAATGCGAAACGTATTGCTTCACAACTTTGGACAAAAGAACGAAGGTAAGGGTGGATTCATTGATGGATTCAACGGCGCTGAGTATGTCCAAGATGAACATCACTGAATGGAATGGAACATCATATTTCCAATCGAAAAACCGCTACAAGGATGTCATAACTGGATTTATCGATTATACTGAAAAAGTAAAAAATACGGGAAGTGTATCGGTCTCTTTTAGCGATGAAGAACTCGGCGAAGCAGGAGCAAACGTGGAAAGCAATCCTTACATTTTCGTCAATGGAATTAAAGACGCGGACATCAATATATTTAAAAGTCTCATCGATGCTCCTTCTATTTCGCAACAGCCAATTATCTCGCCTCTAGCATATAATGCGTTTGCTTATTACAATTTCTATTTGGAAGGTTCTTTCATGGAAGGAGACCAAATGATCTATGAAATTCGCGTTGATCCAATGTTCGAACAAGAAGCTTTGTTTACGGGAACTCTATTCATTCGTTCTGTTTCTTTTGAGCCACAAGGATACGAGTTGGCCGTCAATAAAGGCGCGATGGATTATTTCAAAGAAATGCGCATCATTTGTAATTATGAGAATGTTGACGGACATGTTGTTCCATCGCAGCGCGAATTCGTTTACCTCGTTCAAGAGCGTAATTTCACGGAGGGCAAGTTTTTTATCAATGGGAATTCAAAAGTGTCTCACTCCAATTACAAATTCGATTTCGACGACAGCAAGAAGCGATTCTGGTTGGAAACGCAGGTGTATCAGGAAGAAGCATTCGACAGAGATCCAACCTACTGGGAAGGCGTTCGACCGTTTTATTTGGAGCAAGAGGAAATAGAGTTTATTCGAATTCAAGACAGTGTAATGAACCACTTGGAAAGCGAAGATTATCTTGCACAGCGCGATAGCATTTACAATTCGTTGAATGTTTGGGATTTCCTTTTTAACGGAGTTGGGTTTAGAAATACATTTAAAAAACAGGAAATTTGGTTCGCTTCATTGCTCAACCAAGTAATTCCGTTTGGCGTTGGTGGATACCGTCACAGGCTCCAAATGAGTTATGAGAAGGAATTTGAAAATGGCCAAGCAATTGACATTTCACCAGAAGCCGATTATGGATTCAATAATAATGATTTGAAAGGAAGTCTTAAAGTTGGGTATACCTATAATCCGAAACGATTTTCACACCTATCGTTGAGTGTTGGAGACACCTATGATTTCATTAATGGATACGAAAGTGTGCAAGGAACCTTGGCTCCTTCAAACAGAGTGCGCAACCAGAAAGTCAAAGTCGATCATCAATTTGAGATCGTCAATGGATTGTATTTCAGAACGAGTTTGGAATATTCGAAAAGACGCGCAATTGAAAATATTGAGTATCCAAAATGGGTAGACGTATTTGGAACCTTTCAGGCACCTGTGGCGTTTGATGACTATTCAATTTTCCTATTAGAAGGCGAATTCTCATACAGAATCAGACAACAATACATCATGCGTGGCAACAAGAAAATCGTTACTGGCGACAAATGGCCCTTGTTGAAATTGAAATACAGAAAAGGACTTCCAAATGTCTTCGATAGTCAATCTGACTTCGACTTTTTGGAAATTGGAATGAGTGATCGCGTCAGTTTAAACTCCTTGGGAAATTCTGAAATAGAAGTAACGGCAGGTGCATTTTTACGCAAAAGCAATCTCAGAGCCATTGAAAACAAGTACTTCAGAACCTCCGATTTGTTCTTTTTCTCTGATCCAACGAAATCGATGCAAATGCTGGACACTTCATTGAACACTTCAAATCAATATTTGCAGGCAAATTTCATTCATCATTTCAACGGATTCTTTTTAAATAAGATTTGGGGATTGAACAAGCTCGGCCTTGAGGAAACAATCGGCGGTGGTTTATTAATGATCCCAGAATCGAATTTCAATCAAATCGAATTCTATGTTGGCCTGGAACGAATGCTGAGAATTAAGAAACAGCTTTTCAAAATTGGAGTGTACGCAGTCGCTTCAGATAATAATTTTGAGAAAGCGGCAGTTCGCTGGAAGGTTGGAGTGAACTTTTATGATTCCTTTAGAAAGAAGTGGGATTATTGATTCGTGATTGATCTGGAATACTGAGCCGAACGCTGAGCCTCCAGCTCCAGAGGGGTTTCGTCGCGTGTTTTCTAACTGATTTTTCATTTTGAAACTTTTCCCGAATCATTTTCAGTCTTAGCAAGTTGGAGTAAAAAGATCTGAAGGAGCGATTACCGAACGACTTCAGTGAATGCCAATATTTATTAATTGCTCCAGCCAATCTTGCGGCGCGTAGCAAAGACCTTAAATGATTCTTGATTTTTCCGTTCTTTTTAATCAAGTAAAAAGGACAAAGAATATTCATTTCGAAAGAAATGGATTGTATTCTACAATTCATCCATCTCATTCAACAGTTCAGTAACAATAATTTCCTTTCGGTCCAGTAGTCCTGTATGTTTGATTCATAATTAAAAACAAAGAAAATTATGAAAAGATCAGTTACACTATTAGCACTATGTATGTCAGGAATTGCTTTTTCACAGCAACCAGAATTGGTAAATGGATTTGACGGATTCGAAAATTGGGTGGCAGCAGAAACAGGAGAACTTCCAGAATATTGGGACGGTTTCAATAAGGACATACTCTTCGGTGGCATGACCGTTGGAACGATTGAGTGTATTGAAAAAAGCAATACGGATCCTTACGAGGGAATGTATTCGGCAAAACTGACAAGCACATCTATTATGGGAGGATCTGCTGTTCCAGCAATTCTTACAGTAGGAGATTTTGTGGTGGATTGGACCGCACAAGATGGAGAGGTGGAAGGTGGAGAGGCTTATACAGATTTTCCAACAGAGCTTTTTGGACAATTCAAGTATGCACCATCAGGTCTTGATACAGGATTCGTTTCTGTTTGGTTTATGGAAAATGGAGTAGAAGTTGGACGTGGAGATTTCCATTTTACTGAAACTTCAGGCGGTTGGACTGCATTTTCGGTTGCTATTGATTATGATGCTGGCGCAGCGCCGGACTCTATGAACGTCATGTTTTCATCTTCTAATAGTGATGCAAGCTTTATACCTGCTGGAACAGTTCTGGAAATTGATGCAATTGGATTTGGTTCTTACCTATCAATAGAAAAGCTGAAATCGAAAAGCATGCGTTGTTTTCCAAACCCAACGACAGACAAAGTGACGATTGAATTGGAGAAATCTACGTCAGGTCAGGTTCAAATTGTAGATCAGAAGGGTGCCGTGTTGAAGAGCGAACAATTTTCCGGAGACATGATTTCTATTGATCTTTTAGGGTTCCCAACAGGGATGTATCAATTGCTCGTGACGGACGAAACAGGAATCCTTTCAGAAACAATCGTTGTAGATTAAAAAAAGAACTTATTTTAAGACGATGAATCAAAGAAAACGAATCTCAAAAAAGGGACTAATAAATATGGGTATCATTCTACTAATTAGTTTAGGGTGTACCTTTTATTTTGCCGGAGTTAACGGAGGTTATAGAGCCATTCTTCTGAATGTTTTGTACGGTACAATCATTGGGACTTCCATCGCTTTAGGGAGTAGTATTATCACACGAACAATTTTTAAAAATGACAGTGTTTATGAAAATCCTACCAAGTATTTTGTCATTTCCGTTCTTTCAGTAATCGCTTTTATTTTTGCTAATGTACTATTTGTTAACTACTTATGGTTTTACCTTACGCAAGGAGTCACATTTTCACAATTGATTGGTCACCCTTTTGGGATCTATACGATTGGAAGTGAATTGATCATCGGAACAACAATTTACCTTGTGGCTTTGGCCCGCTATTTTGCGCGGGATTTACAACGCTATTACAAGCGCGTTTCCGAAGTAGAAGGCCAATTATCAAAATACCGATATGACACCTTAAAGAATCAACTAAATCCGCACTTTTTGTTCAATGCACTGAATACTTTAAGTGGACTTATTTACATTGATGCGGATAAAGCAGACATGTTTACGCACCGCTTGTCTAAGTTGTACCGCTATGTTTTGGATGTTCAAAAAGTAGAAGTCGTGCCGATTGAAACAGAACTGGATTTGGTCAATGATTTTTTGTACCTCAACAACATTCGTTTCGACGATCACATTAAAACAACCATTAACATTGAAGATTCAAATGGTTTTGTAGTCCCGATGGCATTACAGTTATTACTGGAAAACGCGATAAAGCACAATGCTATAAGCGAATCACATCCGTTGCAAATAGAAATTAAAACGGAGGGCAACTTTATTCTCGTTCGAAATAACATCCAATTGAAACGTGAAAAAGAACCTTCGCACGAGCTTGGGATCAATAATCTTCGAGAGCGTTACGCTGCATTAACAGATGAAGAATTGAAAATCGAAGCAACCGCGACTCATTTTTTAGTTCACATTCCTATTCTCCAAAAACAAAACGTATGAAAGTTCTAATTGTTGAAGATGAATTGATTGCCTTCGAAAAATTAAAGATCTTATTGTCACGGGTTGCTCCTGAAATAAACATCATTGGCCACGCTAAATCGATTGATGAAGGAATTGAATTGATCGAAAACATACCGGTTATTGATCTCGCTTTTTTTGATATTCAACTCGAAGACGGACTTAGTTTTTCGATTTTAGAACACGTAAAAAAGAAGTTTCCGGTCATATTTACAACGGCTTACGACGATTATGCGATTCGTGCATTTGACCATCACAGCATCGCCTATTTATTGAAACCAATTCAAAAGGCCGACTTGGAGAAAGCACTTGATAAGTTTAACTCGACCCAGCCCATGTCCAATTATTCTGAATTGCTACTCCAAGCCATAAACGATGCGCGCAAAGTAAATTACAAAGAACGATTTACGGTTAAAATTGGCGATAAGATTCGTTTGTTTGACATCAGCGATATTGCTTGTTTTTTTAGTAGAGATAAAGGAAGCTTTTTGTGCACGAATGAAGCAAAACAGTATGTGATCGATTATCCTTTGGATCAATTAGAAACAATGGTAGACCCCAAAAAGTACTTCCGCGTAAATCGAAAACACATAATTGGTATTGACGCCATTGATAAAATTATTCAGCACAGTAACTCACGATTAAAAGTCGTCCTGAAAACAACCATTGATGAGGATGTGATAGTAGCTAGAGAAAAAGTAAAAACATTTAAAAATTGGCTAGAGTGATTTACGCGCCTGGCTTAATTCGCCAATTTCTCTTTCATCTCCTGATACTCTTCGGTCATTTCCAACTGAGAATAAAGTGTTTTAAGAGCCTCCATCACTTTTCTCTCCTTTGGCTTTAACACAAGTGCTTTTTCAAAGGCCGAAAGCGATTTCTGATATTCTATTTTTGCCAATTTTGAGATTTCCGAAGACTCTTCATAATCATCTGTAATAGTGGATTCTCTCAATAGATTTGAACCAACTTTGTAGTAATACGCGCCAATGCTGTATTGAGCATCGTAGTACTCAGAATTAAATTTCAAGGCCTTTTCGTAATCCGAAACAATATCTGATCCTGGCTTTTCCATTGATTCTTTCAACGATGCTCTCGTGAAGTACAATTCTGCATTCGACGGATCCAATGCAACCGACTCATTGATCAATTGAAAGGCTCTTTCGAAATTTTTATCTTTCAAGTTGTTGTTCAATTCAGTCGTCAATAATTGAATATTCTTCGGATACTTTACTCTTCCTTCTGCTAAACTGGCTTTTGCCATTTCTGGATGATCCGTTTTCGTGTATAAATATTGAATGATCGTGTAGATCTTAGCGCCCCGGTAATCCATCTCAGCACATTGTTTATACATTTTGATGGCATCATTATACCGATCCATCTTTTCAAGAGTAAGACCACTGTTATAAATGGCCAATGAGTCCGTGAACCCAAGACTTTTTGCGGTTTGCCGGCTCAAGTCGAAAAAAGACAGCGCATTGCTATAATCCTTTCCGTTAAAATTAAATACGCCCTCGTTTAAGGAAACAGCATTCATTATTTTTTGATTGCGCCAAATCTCTGTAGTATGGAGGACTTTGTTATCTGTTATTTTGGCCCGCTCAAATGCATTAACGGCCACTTGGAAATACGTCAATTTTCCTTCTGAAGAAGCCTGTGTTCCAACCTTGGTAGCTAATGCGTAATAAATCTTACCCTTTAAGAGCCAAGCCTTTGCTTTTTTCGAAAGGTTTTTTTGCTGAAAAGCGAGATCAATGTCTTCTTTTGCTTCTTCTAATTGTTGGCTGTCATAATGAACTTCAGCCATTGTTAACCGCGAATTCTTTTGAGCCTGAAGATTACCTGAAGCGAAAAGCACGAGCGATAAAAGAAGTAAGGTTCTCATAACTAAAAAATCACATGTGTTTTTTACACTCTTGAAATTAATCAATAAACATGAATGGGAGCTGCTTTGGGTCTATGTTGAGGAGAAATTAAAGTGTTAATAATTCCGATAATCGTTCCAAAGCATACTGCGCAGCCCAATCACGACTGTGTAATTCGTCTGCTTGTTTTGAACATCATGAAAGAGGATGTTTTGAATGAATAATTTCAAAGGTCGTTTTCTCAAAATTGAATAGTTGACCGTCAATTGTGTTCTGAAGAAATTACGTTGGATTCCACTTCCAATAAAATGACCCAATTCAAACGGTCGATTAATGTATGGCTGATAGATATCGGCTCCATAATTGAATCCATCTTTGTCACTTCCGTGGAAGGAATAATTGGTAAAGAAATTAGCTCCCCACTTTTCTCTTTCCCATTTCAATTCACCCAAAATTTCCGCAAAATTTGACCCGTAAACATGTGCCAATGGCGTTCCCTGGTTTCCGTAATTCAGTTCTTCTGAGATATGGGAATAGGTAAATGGCCGCGAGAAATTGGTTTCTGCCCTGTAGAAAAATTTGTGGTTTCCCTTTTGGAAACGTCCTTTAACACCCAGCTGACCTCCGAATTTATTGGCCCACCACCCACTTCGAGCTCTTATTTCAGCAAGAAAAAATTCATCAATAATAAATTGAAAATAAGCCGTGTGCTGTTTCCATTTGGCAGATGCTTCAATTCCCAAAAGAACATTGTCCGATGATCCAATTGAATACTCTTGCGGTCTGTAGAAAACCATCGGGTTGAGGTACTCAGCATCAAATCCACGATGAAGCAAGGTATCTTTTGGTTGGAAAACAACGGTTTCAAAAACGCCAATATTCAACCATTTTGCAGCGTTAAATGAAATGTGATGACTTGAAGCGAACTTGCCTTCCCAATCCTTATGCTGTCCTTCTCGCATGAACTGGTAGAGGATTGAATATTCCAACCTCCAGAACCGCGCCCGAATCATTGCAAATGGATACGGTTTGCCATAATCGTCCAAAAACATCGATCTCGATCCTTCACCAATAAAATTGTGGTCTAGACCCGCTTGAAAATTGAAGATGTGGTTTGGAGTATAGCTAATGCGACTGCGAATATCCGTGTAATAATTCGTTTTCCCTTTCTGCCATTGGAAATACGACTTCGGATTGTACAGCGAATCCGTTTCGTGCAATCCTTGAACCGCCGCTAGTCGAAAGAACCATTTCCCGTTGAGGTACGATTCAAATTCAGCACCTGCACCAAGTTTGTATTGCCCAAGTTGATAGTCTGTTGTTGTTGATTTTAAATAATTCCAATCGACGAGACCATTGATTTCTGCGTAATTTCTATTTAAAGGTGCACGTTTTGGTTGAATTCGAATTGCAGGTTTAATACTTTTGTGTGTCTTTATTGAAAGATCTATAACCTTATCAGATGGAAGCTCTTCGAATATACGTCCAACGCCTCCAACAATGTTAGTGTTGGTTGATTGGGGAGGCATTATTAATCGCTCAGTCGTCTGAAGCCCACCCTGAAATCCTTGACCGAAAGATCCGAATGATATGAAAAGCGTTATGTAAAAAATCCCTTTCATTAAAAGTCTGAGTAATGGTTGTTTAAATCGGTTCGGAGTCCGAAATTGAAAAATGATGTGTTCCTTTGATCAGCTTGGGTTGTACCTCGAACCGTCGCTGAAGTGAAAACTGTAAAGTTCAATTTTCGATTGATTCTATATCCTACTTCCACTGAAGTGTTAAGTACGGTAAACGATTCTGGATTGTACCAAGTGGCATCTTTTGTAACCGGCAGTAATTCAAGTTCGTCATAGTCTTCTAAAAGATAATAGTTGAGGCTTAACTCCGCATAAAACCGTTTGAATTCATAATTGGAGCGCAACAAAATTTCTTGAAACCCATTTCCTCTTGAATGCCCAAGCGACATGTTGTAATGCGAATAACTCAATCGTTTGTTGTCCGCTTCGTACAATCCCAAAGGAACGTTGTTGTATTCGACTTGAATCATGAAATCCTGAAGGCCGAAAAAATTGTATCCTCGGTAGCCAAGTTGGAATCCTACCTTGTCAAACCTTGAGCCGTTCAATGCGAATTGCCCATAAGCGCGATGTTTATCTGCTACTTGAACGCCAAGGTTTAATCCAATGATTGAATTCAATTCGCCCTTATTCATTAGCACAAGCGAAGAAAGAGCCGGGATTGGATTGTAGAACATTGGATGAGATGCGTGACTTGTAACGGAGTCGCCTCGGTTCCAAATGGCGCCTTCAAAAAGGCTGATGTTGACTTTCTCGTTGGGTTGGTACGTGAAATAGTTCACGGAATACCCTTTCGCTTCGTAAAACGATTCCACTGAACTTGTTGCTGGCTTACGGATGAGATTCATTAGCCGAGAACGCATGTAGCTAAAACGAAATTTTGGAGATATTTGCCAATCGACCATGAAATAGGGAGAGCTGTATGAATGATCTGAGAGCAAAAGTGATCGATGTCCATCACCGATAAAATGCTGGTTGTTACCTGTCGAAATCGTCAATTGTTTTATGGGCGTGTATACGATATTTCCAATTGCGTAGGCATAATCGAACCCGTCGTCTTTAAATGCTTTCGTTCTTCCCGATCCTGGGATTACGGCGTTTTGTGTAAGGTAATTGCTGTTTTTTGGATACAATTCGCCCAAAGCACTGAACACATCGGATTCGTATTGTGTAAAGCGCGCTTGGTTTTCATAGAATGATGTCATGAACGAAAAGTTCTTGAAAAAATCCCCCTCAACGATAAACCCTCTGGTGTTTTGGAACAATTTTCTATCTGTTGTGTCAGCAAAATCCTTTCCTCTGGAGATGTCAAGCATTGGTGAAATTCCAATATGAAAGTCTTTTCCTTTCAGTTCGAAAAGGTGTTTTCTAAAAAGCGTGACAGTGAAATCGTAGTATTGTTTTGTCGAATCGATAATGGCGGGTACAATGTCATATTCGCGCTCTGTCAAGGGAAAGAAGGAACCGCCGTTATAAGGTTTTTCTAATTTATTGGCAAAGACATGATCTTTGAAAAAGCTGTGCTGAGAAACAAAATTGATTTGCCCGAATGCTGATCCAGCAAAGAAGATAAGGAGATATGTGAAAATAGACTTCATATAACAAATGACAACTTCCTGGTAAAAGGAATGTTAAGCGCAGTTATAAAATGAGAAGTCAGCCCCAAGATTCAGTTTTTACCAAAGTTAAGGAAAATGAACTGATTTATTCTGAGAAGGTGAACAGGGCTTAGTGCTGCACTATTATTTTCTCTTTAATCGTTGATATTCCGATTTTTTCAATGATTTATAATAATTCGCTCTGTTTTCAATCCAACAGTTCCATTTGTAACTTTAACGAAATAAATGCCGTTGTCAAATTCACTTGTTTCCACAAGATGGTTGTTGATGAAGACTCCTGAATCGATTACTTGGCCTAGTGAATTGGAAATTGAATAGTTCAATTCTAAGGCGGAATCACTTGAAATTTTGAAATGATCGCTCGCTGGGTTTGGAGAAATAGTAACCTCACTTTCGTTTAAATCATCGATTCCAACGTTGTAACAAACTTATATATCAACCGAGTCTTGAAATGGGACCACTGCAGTTCCTAAATAGTATCTATATGTTCCGCATCCACCAGTACTGGGATTCGGAAAAATATGTGGGTCTAAAT
>JBLHVW010000139.1:0-10083 GCA_047628775.1 Salibacteraceae bacterium
ACTTCAGTTTATTTAAACCTAAACTATCTCTCAGGTGATTTACCTTCTTAAGAACCAGGATTTCTACAGTTTGACTTTGCGCAAAAAGCGAAGGAAGAAGCAGTAGTAAAACAAGAATGAATTTCATTTTCTTTGATTATAGATTGACAGAGTTAAGATTCACTCTGGAACGAAATGAGTTCAAAATTAAAGATTAAATGGGGTTTAACGTCGCGTAAATTTACGTAGTCCCAATCTCACATTTAGCTGATTTAATCTAACTCCTTTGCATTCCCATCAAATCAAGCACTTATACCGAATCATTTAAGCACAAATACAAGCAAATATCACAACTTATTTACTTATCATTACCATTTGTTTTGGACAATCATTTTGATTAGAACCGTTATTGCAACTTGATCCGAAATTTAGATTTTTAATGAACTACCATAATGGAAAACTCTCCAGCTTCCATGCCAATTAAGTATTCTTTATTTCTTATTCTGGCTCTTCTCTATTCCAGCCAATGTTGTGCTCAATCCTACCACTTTGAACAATACACAGTCGAAGATGGACTCCCGAGTTCTGAGGTTTACTCTGCATTTCAAGATTCAAAGGGTTATATGTGGTTTGCTTCTGATGCAGGAATATGTCGATTTAACGGGTATGGCTTTGAAGTTTTCGATTCAAGTGATGGACTCGCCGACAATACGATTTTCTTAATTACTGACGATAAAAAAGATCGAATTTGGTTCGGGTCATTCAGTTGTCAATTGTCCTATTTTGAAAATGAGAAAATTCATGAATATGAATTTAATGAGAAACTGAAAGACCACATTGGCGGAAAACACCTCCTAACTAGTTTTAGCATTGATGACGAAATGAATATCTGGATGGGGTTTGGCCAAGCTGGATTGTTGAAAATAGATAAGGGTGGAACGATTACAAACTTCAAAAAAGACAAACCTGATGACAATTTCTTGAGCATTATTCAAAAACCTGAATGCTTGATTTACGGAATGTTCTATAATCCAAAAAACAAAGAAATTCTCAATATTGAATTCACCAATTCAATTGGAGCTACTATAAATCAAAGCATTAAAACAAATATCAACGAATTAACCAATCATAATCATTTAAGTGCTCAAATTGTAGGAGACACTATTATATTCCAACCTACGAGTGATGTTATCTACTACTTCAATGAAAAGACCAATGAATTAAAAAAAATCAAAGTTGATGACGAAATTTCATCAATAAGTAACTTCAGTTTTTATTATGCTGAAGGGCTTTTAAATCTTTGTACTGATCAACGCGGAGTTTATCAATGTGCAATTAAAGGTGATTCATTGGTTGTCAAGAATCATTTTTTGGATGGAAACTCAGTATCAAGAATGCTTATTGATCGGGATGGAGGCTATTGGTTTTTAACTGTTGACAATGGTATTCATTACACGTCGTCATTCTTGATTGAGAATGACTACATGCAATCCTATTTAAATGATGAAAATCAGGGATATGCAATCGAAATTTCTCGAGAAGGTAAATTATATGTCAACAGAGATAAAGGAATTGTAATAAAGAATATAATTACGGAAGATGTTGAGTTAATGGCTCAACACTTACATGGCAAGTACTTTCCAATAACTACAGATACTAAGCTTGACTGCATTGCGTTTCTAGACGAATGCAATCTTATCCG
Organism: Salibacteraceae bacterium; assembly: GCA_047628775.1. Classification (GTDB taxonomy): domain Bacteria; phylum Bacteroidota; class Bacteroidia; order Flavobacteriales_D; family Crocinitomicaceae; genus UBA4466. The sequence goes on from JBLHVW010000139.1 coordinate 1,682, forward strand.
AATAATAAATGGAGAGGCTAAAAAAGAGAAGATTAGCACTCGACTTGGCACAAAAAAACTGCTTGTTGATTCCAACCATTTATACCTTGCGAACAGTTATCATTTCCATGCCTTGAAAGATGGAGTTGTAGAATACGCGGATAATCCTTCGATAAAACATTTTCATACGTGTTTGTTTAAAAATGGAAATGAAATATGGCTAGGAACCAATAATGGTATGCGCGTTTACAAAAACAAAAACATCAGTCTTCCTTTTTCATCCAATAAATATTTATCCTCTGCGATAACAAGCATGGAAAGGTTGGATGAATCCCATTTTTTGGTTGGAACGAAAAGCTTTGGAATTTTAGTTATTAAAAACAATGCAGTCGTGGATATTATAAACAAAAAACATGGGCTCGTCGGGAACCTGGTTAGAACGATTCATGTTGACGAAGACGGCATCATTTGGGCAGGTACGAACAAAGGAATCAGTAGAATTGTATACGCAGGCAAAAGGGATCATGTCATTTATAACATTACTCAAAAGCACGGACTTTCTTCGATAGAAATAATTGACTTATGTTCATTTCAAAATAAAATATACGTGCTAACACGAAAAGGGGTTAGCCGATTTGATAAGACTAAACTTAGGACAAATACAATTTCGCCAAATGTTTATATCACATCGATTAAAGTAAATTCGATAGAACAAAACTTACTTAAAAGTCTGTCTTTTAAACATTTACAGAATTACATTCAATTCAATTTTGAAAGTCTTAATTACAGAAATGCCGGTGAGGTTGAATATCAATACCGATTGCTCGGAGTCCATTCCAATTGGATTTCAACAAAGTCGAGATCGATCCTTTACCCGTCGTTAGAACCAAATGATTACAATTTCCAAGTTCGCTCTAAAAACGAAGACGGTGTTTGGTGTGCGCCAGAATCAATGGCTTTTAGCATTAGCCCACCTTTTTGGTGCACATGGTGGTTCATCTCATTGGAAGTATTTTTCAGCCTACTCGCGGCTTACATGATCTTTATGTTTCGATTGAAGCAATTAAAATTCAAAAACGAAAACAAGCGAAAAATTGCGGAAGCTGATAAGAGAGCAATCGAACAAGAGCTAACAGCCTTGAGAGCTCAAATGAACCCTCACTTCATTTTCAATTCCCTTAGTGCAATCCGAAACGCGATTAATAACTTGGACAAATCAGTAGCTTCAAATTACACAGTAAATTTCGGACAGTTGATCCGAATGGTTCTTGAATCATCAAAAAATCAAACCATTGAGGTTAATACAGAAATTGAGATGTTGAATTTATACCTTGGCCTAGAAGCGATGAGGTTTTCTGATAAATTTTCGTACTCTATCATCAATGACCCAAGTATTGATGCGGATTCATTTCACATTCCAACAATGGTCATTCAACCCTTTGTGGAAAATGCAATTTTACACGGATTGGTACCAAAAGAATCAGATAATTTGACACTCGATATAGTCTTCAGTCTAAAAAATGAAACTGAATTACTATGCACGATTAAAGACAATGGAGTTGGACGAATTGCATCTCAAAAAATCAATAAAGTAAAAAACCTCAACAAGAAATCGATGGGAATGCAAATCACAACTGAGCGATTGAACCTCTACTACAAAGATAAACGAAAGCTTAAGATGTACACTATAACTGACCTACATGACGAGAATGGCGTTCCATCTGGAACGCGAGTAGAAATAACATTTCCCCTATAACATGAAGATTATAATTATTGACGATGAGACTTCGGTCCGCAACAATTTGAAGCAAATTATTGAGACGGATGTTAAAGAAGCAACTGTAATTGGAGAAGCACATTCTGTGAAAACTGGACTTCAGCTAATTAAAGATACCGATCCAGACTTGCTACTTCTTGACATTAACCTGACAGATGGAAGCGGGTTTGGTTTATTAGAAGATGCTCCTTCCATTGACTTTCAAGTAATATTTATCACGGCCTATGACGAGTTCGCAATTAAAGCGTTTCAGTTCAACGCTATTGATTACCTGTTAAAACCTATCGACAGCAACTTATTGGTCAAAGGAATAGAAAAAGCTCAGAATCTTACCAATAAGAATTTCATTACCAAAAAAGAACTTCAAACAGTTCTGAACAGCTACAGTAAAGTTGATGAAGACAAACAACTGGCTCTTCACGAATCGAGTAAAATTTCATTTGTTGAATTAAGGGATATTGTTCGATGCACGGCGGATAGTAATTATACTATTTTCCATTTTGCGAATGCGACTCAGAAAGTAACTTCTAAGACTTTGAAAAATTACGAACAAATTTTACCGAAATCAATGTTTTACAGAGTTAGCCCCTCTTGCATTGTCAACTTAAAGTATGTAAAGGAATATTTTAAAGGGGGCTCAGTTCTTCTAAAAGACGGAACTGAAATTGAAATTTCTCGAAGAAGAAAGGAAGACTTTTTGAATGTTCTAAAACAGCGTTCGGCTTAGTTAAACTTTGCTTCTTAAGAATCTATCACAAACAAGAAAGAGCGAGGAAAACCTCGCTCTTTCAATATAGTCTAAATTGTTTTAATTCAATCTCGAATTAGTCAACAGCAACCATTTTACTTATAACTTGTTGACTTGCAACTACCTTGACAAGGTAAATTCCTTTTGCTTGTTGAGATAAATCGAAGCTCAAATCACGGGGATTCGTTACTAGTCTTGATTCAATAAGCTTGCCAGCAACATTGTAAATTTCAACCGTTGCGTCTGCATCAATTCCAAAGAAAGAGATTTCAAACACTCCGTTGTTTGGATTCGGGAAGATTGTAATGTCTTGCGCGATTGACAAACCATTAGGAAAGAACTGCTCTGTTTCAATAGTCATTGGAATTTCATCCTCTGATCTAGCGTATGTCAATTGTTCCATTTTTCCACTACCACAGCAGTCAACGGTCCAAGTTGGATCATTTGCATCTACTCCTGAAGTTGATCCCAATTGTGCTTCGAAACTGTCAACTTTATTGTCAGCAATTTGTCCTGTTCCGTCGTTCAATTCGAAGTAAGCAGTTAATCCAGTTTGATTTGGAATACTCACGTTCGTATTTGCAGCGATATCTGCTTGTGATCTAGCGACGTCCCAAATTCTGAATTGCGACAGACTTCCTTCGAAGTGGTAAGCGTTTGATGAATATTTCGCAATGTTCAGCGTTCCTCCAGAAACTGTTGGGTTTCCAGAAAGAGTTCTAGTTCCAGCCAATTGACCATCAATGTAAAACGAAAGAAGGCTTCCTACCCTAGTTATAGCAACATGATGACAATTACCGTCAAGAATGTTTGCATTGAACGTTCCGTTGTTCATTAAGAAGTAGTTTCCTCCACCAATTTGAAGACATAACATTCTTGTAAATGAACCACCCCAATTGTTGTGGAAGAATAAAGCGATCGTACCATTAGCGAATAACATTGGATGGTGCCCTTGATCAGCATTAACACCGTTAACTTCAACTTCAAAAGTAAAGTCTCCAGAACCGATGTTGTTCAAAGCAGATGTTTGAGTAGTCAAATAATCATTTGTTCCATCAACAGTTAGACATGCAACTGGAGCTGGGGCTGCAGTAACACAACACTCAGCACTCCAAGCTGGATCATTTACATCTACTCCGGCAGTTGATCCCAATTGAGCATCAAAGCTATCCACCAAATTGTCTACAACTTGACCACTTCCATCATTCAATTCAAAATAAGCCGTTAATCCTGATTGAACAGCGATTGGCGTGTTCATGTTTGCAAAAATATCTACTTGATTACGAGCTACATCCCAAATTCTCACTTGTGAAATACTTCCTTCAAAGTGAAGAGCGTTCGATGAATATTTCCCGATATTCAATGGTCCACCTGCAGTGTTTGGATTACCAGAAAGGCTTTTAGTTCCAATTAATTGACCATCAATATAGAATGAAAGCTGATTTCCTTTTGTCACTTTTCTAGTGATTGCAATATGATGGCATTCTCCATCTAGGATATTAGCATTGAATGTTCCGTTATTCATAACCAAGTAGTTCACACCACCAACTTGAAGGCATAACATCTTTGTAAATGATCCATTCCAAATATTATGGAAGAACAATGAGACTGATCCATTCGAGAAAATCATTGGATGCGCACCTTGATCGGCCTCAATTCCATTTATCGTTGCTTCAAAAGTAAACGTTCCTGTACCGATGTTGTTCAGTGCATTCGTTTGAGAAAGTAAGTAATCATTTGTACCGTCGAAACTCATACACGCTGGACTTGGATCGCAGTCTTCAATTACATTGAACGTTTGGAGATAAGAACAGTCACCTCCAGTTGCATTCGTCGGAAGAAATTGATTCTGCACAACATAATTCCCAGGAATCGTAGGCGTATAACACGTTCCTAGTGCAGAACCAGAAGGGCCTCCCCAGATAACGTTGGTAGCAGGATTTCCGATACAAATTGTAGGGAAAGTAGATGTTGGCGTACAAATAGAATAAGGTGAAGACAAAGCAGGATTTGGCATCAAATCATTTGTATGAACAGTCTCAATTAGAACACTTGCCGTTGATGTACATCCACCGTTGTTACTCGTTACAGTGTACGTTGTATTTACTAAAGGATCAACTGTAACTTGGTTTCCTGTAGTTGGTCCCAAAATAGTAGCCGTTGGATTCCAAGTATAGTTAGAACCACCAGTTGCGTTTAATATAGCATAACTTGCACCTTGCGCACAAATTTTCGTTGTGTTTGCCGTTACATTTATAGGAGTTGAACCATTAATTTCAACATCGTCAATTAATATTCCATATTCATGCGTTGAAGTACTTGGAACTACAGTCTTCAGTTTTATATGATCGTAAATCCCAGCTTCTGCCGCAGAAATGTTAATCGTAACTGTAAGTTGTGTCCAGCCCAAAGCTGAAATGTTAGAAAATGTATTGACCGCTTTAACAGATGCTGGACAATTTCCTAAATCACTTACCAATTCAACTTCTAAATCATTTTCCAACGACAAAGGGTTATGGTATTGCGAAGCAGCAGCGCTTCCTCTAGCGACCCAAACGCTAAAAGTGAAGCAACCTTGAGGTAAAGCAGCGTTTAAATCACCAACCATATATTCCTCGAATTGAGAATTGATGTTACTGATATAACGTGCATGTAAGTGTGAATAGCGGTCTTGTGAAGTTCTTTCATCTAAATTACCCGCCCAAAAATTTAAAGGTACACTGTAGTTAGTTCCAGCAGTGTTACGATCTACTAAATCGGCAGTGTTAAACCCTCCAGGATTTGAAAAAGGAGTACAGAAATCTGATAAATGCCAAAAGTCTGCATTTGCGATTTGAGAATTGTTAGTTACAACAGGTCCGTCTTCGAAACTACTGTTCTCAACATACTGTTGTGCGTTCGTGACAAACCCGGTTGCGCAGGTCAATCCTAATAGAACAAGAGATTTTTTTAAATTCATAATGTGATAGTTATTAATTAATAAGAGGCCACACCTTCTTTAACTTTAGGTGCGATCCTTTCCTTTATGAATCGAAAAGTAGATGAATATTCTTTCGAGAATTTCGAAATCGCGTACGTGGCGAACTTGAATTATTGAGTGGTTGGTTTTGGTTATTTTATGACAAGGAGTATTTTCTATACACGGATTATTCGGGATAGAATCGAATTGAACAAAGCGTCAATTAATAAATCACCCCCAACCTTAAACCAAAGACCGAGTGCATCGTATTAAACGAATAATCTGTACGAACATCGCGTTCATAATACACGCCCACCAACATCGATTTAATTGTGAAATTCGTTGTTATTCTCGCCCCCATTTTCCATCTACGCAGGTTCTCTTTCATTGGGAAATAAGTCACATTGTTCAGGTTTAAATAATTTCTTAAACCCAATTGAACGTCCCATTTAAAATGGTTTTTCTTGACGAGGTAAAAATAAGGGCTCAAATCCAAGGACAATCTATTGAGGTTCATGTAACCAGCGTTCTTAGTATTGTCAACATACCGCGTAAAGTAATTCCCAGCCTTCTCGAAACCAAGTCCAAGTTCACCACCCCACTTAAGTTTCGAAACCCTTGTGAACAGGCTGAGATCATAAATGTGAAATTCTGTAAATTGGGCGTTTGCATCAAACGATGGACGGCAGAAAAATTCATCTTTAAATCCGAATGTTCCTCCAACTTCAAGATGTGCTCTTTGCCCCAAGCAAGGCAAGGAGACAACTAATAAAAGCACGATAACGCCAATTTGTTTTATCATTTATGGTCTTTAACTACCCTAAATCCAACATGGAAATACGATTCTTTTATAATTCCTGTTTCTCTTGCCTCAGGACGGTAACCGGCACAATAACTCTTGTGGCACATAAAAGATCCACCTTTAATAACGTGAATTGAATCATCGGAAAAACGTGGATGGAAATAATTTCCCATATACGCCTGCTGTCCATGCGTTTCAGCGGTCGTAAGAATATCATGAATTTCATAATTGTACTTGTCTTCGCACCATTCCCAAACATTTCCAGACATGTGTTTTAAACCCAATTTATCCGATTGATAAGCAGTCACAGGAGCCGTAAATCGAAATCCATCTTCGCCATTATTTTTCAATGGAAATTCGCCCGACCAAATGTTCATTTTACTTCCCGCCGAATTTGCTTTACGAGCAGCGTATTCCCATTCTATTTCCGTTGGTAATCTCACACCCATCCACTTGCAATAGGCTTGAGCGTCATTGTACGAAACTTGAACAACAGGATGGTTTCCTAGTTTCCCAATCTCTGAATCAGGACCACTTGGATGCTTCCAATCAGCGCCGTTAACAACTTCCCAGGTTTCCGTGAACACAGTTCCAAAATCGCTTTTCTCTGCGTCCGTCACATAGTCCGTTGCTGCTACAAAATCCGAAAATTGATCATTCGTAACCTCCGTTGCAGACATGTAAAATGACTTCACCTCAACGTCTACCGCTGGACGTTCATTTTCGCGACCGGATTCATCACCGATTTGCCCAACTCCACCCTTGACAAGAATCCACTCTGATTGTTTGGCAGCGTCATTGCAACTTACCAAAATGCACACAAATGATATGACGATCCACTTGATCATGCCGGGAAAAAATAGGTTCTATCTCCTAGGATAAACTTACGGTCCATGATCCGAGGCCACAAATACTCTTGGGGCAAATCTTTATCCCACTCTTCAAAAAACCGAAGAAGCATTTGTTTTTCTTCCGCATTTAAATCTTTTAAGTCAATTTTCTCAGACTTGTCACTTTCAAGATTGTACAAATGCATCCATTCGTCTCTGGTACTTAGAATCAACTTCCATTTTTGATAGCGAATAGCATGAATATGATCTGTTCTCCAATAAAGCTTTTCATGCGGTTGTCCAAGGGCTTCTTTGTTAATGAATGGCATTAAATTACGACCATCAATTTTAACGTTATTGGGCAATGGAATTCCACAAGCATTCAATGAAGTGGTGAAAATATCCATCGATGAAACGGGCTGTTGGAAAACCGTTCCCGGGGTAATATGTCCTTTCCATTGCATCATAAAAGGAACATTAATTCCTCCTTCAAAATGCGTAATCTTCCCGCCTTTAAGCGGGCCATTGTCCGTTGCTCCGGTGTAAGAAGCACCTCCGTTGTCCGATATAAAATAAACAATGGTGTTCTCCAACAATCCTTCATTTTCTAAATGTTGCATAAAATCACCAATAGCGTCGTCCATCGCTTTTATCATCGCCAAATAAACCCTTTGATTCTTATCTTTTATGTGCTTAAATTGATTGTAATACGATTCTGGTGCTTGAAAAGGAACGTGTGGCGCATTGAATGACAAGTACAAGAAGAAATTTGAATCTTTCTGCGCTGTAACAAACTCTTTCGCTCGGTCTTTCAAGGCAAACGTGAGGTAATCTTGCTCTTTAACGACAACATGATTTTCTCGAATAGCCGCATTTTCATTGCGCTTCATTCCCCATTGATGCTGACTGCTCATGTCATCTTGGATGTAATTCACATAGCCCAGCGTTTTCTGCTTTGGTGTGTACAAAGAAAATGCCCCGTAGAATCCATATTGATAGTCGAATCCGCGATTGTTCGGAAGGTGTTCCTCACCTGCTCCAAGATGCCATTTCCCGATTATTCCAGTGGAATATCCTGCGGCTTGATACAGTTCTGCGATATTAATTTCATTTGGTGGAACTCCTTGTCGATCCATCATCCATGGTGCAGGAAAATCGCCTTCAGCTGTTGGATACCAATCGCCTAAATCCGATTTTTTCCCGAGTGCGTATTCCACTTTATTCGTTGGATAGAAATCCATGGGTTGCGTTTCAAATCCAAACCGTTGTTGGTAGCGCCCTGTTAGAATCGACGCCCGAGATGGTGC
>JBLHVW010000140.1:0-10058 GCA_047628775.1 Salibacteraceae bacterium
AACGTGTAGCGAAAGCAATGCAGTTTTTAACAAGCGGAAATGATGTGAATCCAGACGATATAATGTCTCAAGCAATTTTTCATGAGGAATACTCAGAAATGGTTATTGTGAAGGATATTGAAGTTTATTCGCTTTGTGAACATCACATGTTGCCTTTCTTTGGAAAAGCGCATATTGCTTACATTCCGAATGGGAAGATTGTTGGATTGAGCAAAATTCCAAGGGTTGTTGATGCGTATTCAAGGAGACTCCAAGTTCAAGAAAGGTTGACCTTAGAAATTCGCGATTGTATTGAAAGAACATTAGGACCTGTTGGCGTTGCTGTTGTGATCGAAGCGTCTCACATGTGTATGCAAATGCGCGGTGTGCAAAAACAAAACTCAGTTACGACAACAAGTGCGTTTACGGGACTTTTCCTTACAAATGATTCAACAAGAAAAGAGTTTATAAATTTAGTACAAGCAAAATTACATTAAGATGAATTCGATATTAGATTCAAATCAAGAGTACACAAAAGAAGTCACAAGAGACTTTTTTAAGAGCGTTTATATGTACATGTTCATGGCATTGGCTGTGTCGGGTATTGTAGCCTACATGGCTGGAACGCCTGAGTTTTTCGAAAAATATTTTGTTGAGCAATCAGCAACTGGAGAACTTTCTTTATCAATGTTGTTTTGGGTTGTAGCAATTGCTCCATTAGGCTTGGGGCTTTTAATGCAATTCATGTACAGGAAGCTTTCTTATGGACTTTTGTTGGCGCTTTATATTGGCTATTCAGTCCTGATGGGATTGAGTTTAAGTACAATATTGATTTATTATTCTGGGCAGTCTGTTGCTTTAACATTCTTCGTTGCAGCGGGAGCATTTGGTGGAATGGCTGTTTTAGGATTTACAACAAAAACAGATTTAACCAAGTTTGGAAGTCTGTTGTACATGGCGTTCATCGGAATCTTTATTGCTGGAATTGCGAACATCTGGATCGGAAGCGGTGCATTGGATTTCGGAATAGCCGTTATCGGAGTGTTTGTTTTCACAGGGTTGACCGCTTTTTTCATGCAAACATTAAAAAGAGCCTCTCAGGACAATGCGATTACAGGTATTGAAAGAGACAAATTAGCACTCGTTGGAGGACTGGTATTGTATATGTTATTCGTGAACCTATTTATGTCTTTGCTTCGTTTAATGGGGAGTGATTAATCATTTAAGGTTGATTTTCTAAACACTTCCGAGTTCGATAGAAAGCACTCCCATTTCTTGATTTCTACTCTGTTAATGACGCGCGGGAATTTGTTTTGAGAACCACTCTTACCGTTGATTTGCATGAATTCATAGAATTTATCGATAGGTAAAACTTTAACTCGTGGCGTTTTTAAATGAAAGCGACGAACTACCTGGTAGTCTTGGTTTAATTCTTTCAATCGCTGATCAAGTAGAACAGCAAATTTGTTTTTGCAAACGTTCTTGTTCGGGCCAATATACCAATCGTGTCTGTCTGTTTTTATATTGGGATATACACAGAATTCAAGTATCTCACAATCAAACATCTTCGATACATCCATGATTGCATTTGAAATAATCTCCTCAGTTAAGTGCTCTCCCGCCACGTTTAAATCATAGGCAACGCGTCCAACAATTTTAAACGCTTTCGAACCTAAGGAATTAAAGGAAACTAAATCTCCCATACTGTAACGCCATAGTCCAGAACAAGACGAAATCACAAGAGAATAGATCGTATTGGGTTTTACTTCATCCAATGAGACCGTTTTAACATCTGTGAAATCGTAATTTATGATTTTGTCAAAGTACTTCTGCTCAATAAATTCGAAGTAGACGCCGCTGTCTGTGAGTAATTCCATGTATTCACTGTTGAGATCACTTTGATATCCAAAATAACCCTCACTGGCAAGAAACGTATTTTGATAGGCAATTGGTTTGCCCATAATCTGATCGAGCCTTTCTTTGTAGGGTTCTAAGAACACCCCTCCGTGCAAGTACAATTGTAAATTGGGCCACATATCATGAATAGAATCGAGTTCGTATTTGTTAATAATTCTATTCAGAAGTTTCAGTGTCCATGACGGAACCCCAGCAATAACACCAATATTCCATTTGGGCGCTTTTTTTACAATTTGATCCATTTTTTCATCCCAGTCGCGCAGCATAGAAATTTTTTTTCCTGGTTTGGCGATCGGCGAAAATGCCCACGATTTTTTCCTTGAGAGAATTCCGCTAAGATCTCCTACTTTACAAAACCCCAAATTTTCTAATTTTGTCGACCCCCCTATCGTTAGGACCTTTGATTTGTAGATTGATTTGTTGAGATTGTTTTTCATCATCCCTATCAATTGCCGGTAGGAAGTACGCTGGAATTGGCTCAGCATTTCATCGGAAACGGGGATGTATTTGCAATTTTCCTTGGTTGTTCCCGATGATATTGCGAAGAAAGAAGTTTGACCAGGCCAAGTTACATTTTTGAGGCCATTCATTGAATGCTTAATCCAGTTATCGTAGATTCCATCGTATGATGTTAAGGGGACATACGCTTTGTACATATTCACTGGATCATTGCTATTCAAAATCTCTTTAAAAGAGTGAAAGGTGCCGAATTCCGTATTCTTAGCTTGAATCAAAAGTTTTTTGAGAGTTCGTGTTTGTTCCGATTCTTCAATCGATTTTTTGGTGCGATTGAGACTTGACATTTTCTGCTTTAAACCGTCTGAAAAGCCCGTGGATGAATTCATTAGTTCTGGTATCATATTGAGTGCAATTATAAATCTTATATCCAAATAGTATGGTTGTTTAGGTGTTATCAAATTGTATAGTGAAATTATCATTAGATTAAGTTCAAGTTTCTTCCCTTATTTTTAGATAATTTTCTAACTTTGAAATAGAATTTAAAACAAACATTATGTCGGATAATTTTTTTGAAGAATCAACAGCTGCAGTGGGAACTATCATTACGATTGTACTTTTAGCTATTATTGTTTCAGTCTTAATCTGGGGTTAATCCCAGTTTAGACATTGAAAAGATTGTCCTGTCTTGGTGTTTCCTTGACAGGTTTTTTTTTGTCGAAAAAAAGTATTTATGCCCTTTAACTCGATTTTCGCATGGATCATAAAAAAAAGAATGCATCAGATTGATCTGTTCCGCAAGTATCCCGCAGAAGTACAAAATGATGTTTTTGAAAAGTTAGTTGGCCAAGGAGCACAGACTGTTTACGGTCGTAAATTCGATTTAGACAAAGTTTCTTCCTATCAAGATTTTAAGAATGCTGTTCCATTAACTGATTATGAAGAATTAAAACCTTGGATCGATCGTGTTATGGCAGGTGAGCAAGGCTTGCTTTGGCCATCGGAAACGAAATGGTTTGCTAAATCTTCGGGAACAACCTCATCTAAAAGTAAATTAATTCCAGTCACCAAAGAGTCACTAGAAGGTTGTCATTACAAAGGCGGAAAGGATCTTCTGGCCTTGTATCACAACAACCATGAGAACCGTAAATTATTTACCGGAAAACATTTAATCATCGGTGGAAGTGCAGAAATCAATGTGAATCCATTATCTCATGATTCCTATTCGGGCGATTTGTCCGCTATAATTGTGAAAAACCTTCCGTGGTGGGCAGAAATTCGTAGAACTCCTGCAAAGGAAATCGCGCTGCTAACGGAATGGGAAGATAAGATTGAACGAATGGCGCGTTCAACGATTAAAGAAGATGTAAAGATCATTGCTGGAGTTCCTAGTTGGACAATGGTTCTTTCCAATAGAATTCTTGATATCACTGGAAAATCGAACCTGAAAGAAGTTTGGCCGAACCTTGAAATGTTTATGCACGGAGGTGTCAATTTTGAACCGTACCGCGAGCAATTTAAGAAGTTAATCCCCAATGATTCAATGAATTACGTGGAGACATACAACGCTTCTGAAGGCTTTTTTGGAATTCAAGATTTAGTCGATGTCGATCACATGCTTCTGATGTTGGATTATGGAATTTTCTTTGAATTTATTCCAATGAGTGAATTCAACGGCAAGGAATCTCAAACGGTACTTTCTATTGAAGACGTTGAATTAAACGTGAATTATGCATTGGTTATTTCGACAAACGGAGGGCTTTGGCGCTACATCATCGGAGACACAGTAAGATTCACGTGCATTCTGCCATTTCGATTTAAAATAACTGGGCGCGTTAAGAGTTTTATCAACACATTTGGTGAAGAATTAATCGTTGAGAATGCTGAATTGGCCATCGCTGAAGCGTGTGGGAAAACAAATGCTCAAATCAGAGAATTTACGGTGGGTCCCGTTTATATGGATAATAAGGAAAAAGGCGCGCATGAATGGGCAATTGAATTTGTGCAATATCCTGATGAGATCGATCGTTTTAACTTGGTTCTCGATGAGAAATTGAGGGAGATCAATTCCGATTACGATGCGAAGCGGTACCACGATCTCGTTTTGGAAAAACCAATAATAAAAGCAGTTCCAAGAGAAACATTCGACGGATGGTTAAAACAAAATGGTAAATTAGGTGGACAGAACAAAATTCCACGTTTGGCAAACGATCGAATCGTTTTGGAACAAATCTTGCAAATTGCAGAGGGAAGTAAATTGACGAATGAAGTTTAATAGTGTATTTCTAGTAATTACCTTCTTTAGCGGATTTAGCAGTTTTGCTCAAGATGCAACGGTATATGGTTATCTTAATGAGGATACTGCACAAACGCCGATTGATAGTCTGAATTACTTGTGGAAGAAATCGATTGATTACAAGTTAGCCTCAAATGAACTTTGGGTTGCTGATAGGATTGGGAATATATATACTTCATCAAATGGAGTCCTCAATAAGTATGATACGACAGGTGTTCTTAAGTTTTCTCAAAGTGTTAAATCTATGGGGGAAACAAAACAAATGCTGCCTGTTAACTCGATGAAGCTGATTCATTTCTCCGCAGAGCAACAAACTCTTTGTTATTTTGACAATACGTTGACGCGATACAATGATTGTTTAGAATTGTCTCAAATGGATATTATTAATGCCTCCTTCGTCTCTTATTCGGGACGCTCGGATATGGTTTGGGTATACGACGATGTAAATTCGAAATTGGTTCTTCTTTCATTAAGTGGAAATCAACAGAACAATCAGAGAATTGAAAATTTAAATGGGATTTTGGATGTGACTAACATCGTTCAGATTATTGAGTTAGAAAATAAATTATACATTGTCGACAAGGAAAAAGGGGTTTACATTTTTGATCTTTATGGTTCATTAATTGAATATAGGGAAGAAAAGGGATTGAAATGTATCTACGTTGAGGATGGCTTAATGATTATGCTTGTAGAAGGTGGTTTGAAGATGGAAAATATGAAGCTCAATGAATTCTATACATTTCCCCTACCAGTTGAGGAAGTAGAGTATTTTCAACCTGCTGGGGAACATTTCTTTTTTAGAACTTCTCAACATGTTCATAAATTCCATCTTCAAATCGCAAAATAATCCTTGGTTCTTTAATCTAATATGGTAATTTAGTGAGTCCAAAAAAGACTCAAAAATGCATATTGCTGTAGCAGGAAACATAGGTTCAGGTAAAACAACATTAACAACGGAATTAGCGAAACATTTCGGGTGGGAAACTCACTTTGAAGATGTTGAGCAAAACCCTTATTTGAATGACTTCTATGAAGACATGCAAAGATGGTCGTTTAACCTTCAGATTTATTACTTGAATAGCCGTTTTACGCAAATTCAGGAAATTCAAAAAACCGAGAAGACAGTAATTCAGGACCGTACGATTTATGAAGATGCATTCATTTTTGCACCCAACCTGCATTCGATGGGTTTAATGACTACACGTGATTTTGAAAATTACTTTTCGTTGTTCAACCTGATGGATTCATTTGTATCGTCTCCAGACTTGTTGGTTTATTTGAGAGCTAGTGTTCCAACATTGGTAAATCAAATTCAAAAAAGAGGGCGTGATTACGAAGAAAGTATCCGTTTGGATTACTTGAAACGTTTGAATGAAAGATACGAAGCTTGGATTTCAACGTACGATAAAGGGAAATTATTGATCATCGATGTTGATAATAATAACTTCCCAGAAAATCCTGAAGATTTAGGTAAGATTATCAATGCAATAGATGCCGAAATCAACGGTTTATTCTAATAAAATTTAGATATGATTATTGTAACTGGAGCAGCTGGATTTATTGGTAGCTGTCTTGTAAGTCGCCTAAATAAGGCCGGACATGAAAATATTGTCGTAGTCGACGATTTCTCAAAAACAGAAAAAGATCAAAACCTTGTAGGAAAAGCGATCACAGCAAAAGTAGGTCGTGATGGGTTTATGAAATGGCTTGAGGATTTCAGTTCTGAAGTGGATTTCATTTACCACATTGGAGCAAGAACGGACACAACTGAATTTGACGTATCTATTTTTGACGAATTGAATTTGAATTACTCAAAGGACATTTGGAACCTATGTGTTAAATACAAGATACCTTTGGTTTACGCGAGCTCTGCAGCTACTTACGGCTTGGGTGAACACGGATACAAAGACAACAACGATGTTATCTCAAAATTGAAGCCTTTGAACCCTTACGGTGATTCAAAAAATGATTTCGACAAATGGATTTTGACGCAAACTGAATTCCCTCCTTTCTGGGCCGGATTGAAGTTTTTCAACGTTTATGGACCGAATGAATACCACAAAGGACGAATGGCATCTGTTATAATGCATGCCTTCAATCAAATTGGAAAGACAGGAGCGATGAAATTGTTTAGATCACACAATCCAGATTACACTGATGGAGGTCAATTGCGCGATTTCGTTTATGTAAAAGATGTTGTTGAGGTGTGTCACTATTTAATGGCTTCAAGCCCTGCATCTGGAATTTACAACCTTGGTTCTGGAACGGCTCGAACCTTCCTTGACTTGACGAAGAATACTTTCAAATCAATGGGTGCTGAAGAGAATATTTCTTTCATCGATACTCCTGAAGATATCCGCGATAAATATCAATACTACACGGAGGCTGATATGACAAAACTCGTTGAATCAGGTTTTGATAAAGGCTTTCGAACACTTGAAGAAGGCGTTGCTGATTATGTTGAGAATTACTTGATTGGGAAGAAGTATTATTAAAAGGGTAATGTCGCTTGAAACAATCTCTAGCGATTAGAAGTAAGGTTGTTGAAAACGCAATAGATAAAATTACTGCTAAGGCCCTATTAATCTTCGATCAATTCAAGTGAAGTATACATTTGAACTTCAGGAACCAGTTGGTACTCAAACACGACGTTTTTAATTTTATCGGGTGTATCTAAACCAAACTCCAAAGGAAGGGTGATTGCCGATTCAGCACGTGAAATCTTAATTGAATCAAAAACAATTATTTCCGTGTCTAGGATAATTCCATCGATATTTTTATTCTGCTTAACAGGAACTTTAACCGGTTCAAATGTATTAGGGATGAGTCCCAATTTTTGAGATTCTTCAACGGCTTTTCTTGAATCGAAGATAATTTGATTTGAAATTTCAGTTCTTACTTCTTTTTCATCAAAACAAACAAAGCTCATTTTCAATTGAACATTTTCAGGAATTAAAATTACATCCTTCGTAAATTGAGGAAGAAGGTTACAAATAATTGGAACATAAGCTTCTCGGCGAAGAAGTGAATCTAACGTTTCACTGAACAGAATGTGATATTCATCCACCTTTGGAACTTCAGCAGTTATCGCATCTCCATGGAAATAGCCCTCAATGTATTCGGTTAATTCTAATTTTTGTGCTAAAATTTCTGCAAATTTAATCGACTCCTCATTAATGTCCAATAAAGTAAATTGAACGTCTGATGGCTCATACAGTGGTGCAACAAGTGACATAAATGGCGCACAAGGTCCACATCCCGCATAAAAAATTTTGATCGTTTCATTAGGGTTCTCACGTTGCTTTTGTGCAATCGCGGAAGTAATGCCTTTCAATAATTGCTGTGTTCTATTATAATCAACTAAGCAATGGGCGGCGTAGTTAAAACCGAGTGCTTTTCCAAATTTTGAACCGATGGCCGCGCTGCGTTGTATGTTGGCTTCTTCAAAGGTTATTCCGAGAGTTTCTTTGAAGATTTCATGAAGATCATTGATGATTTTCACTACTTTTTCACCGTCAGTTTCAGGATTCAAAAGTGATTTTGAATACCCATTTATTGTTTGTCTGAGTGTAAGAGAAGTCATGCCGTAAATCTAGTAATCAAAATTGAAAAATCGGTAAGTATAAATACGGAAATTTGAGAATAAATAAATTATTTTAACAAGTAAGAAAACTTCTGCGCAATAGACGAGTCCTTTAAATCCTCAATAGTATCCGCATCATTTAGTTCTTCTAATAATTGACAAGAATAATCTAACTCGCCCAATTTAAGTGAATGATCTATTTCTTGAATCGAAGATAATTTGATCTGAAATAGTCGGTACTTTTAAATCATGAGTTGTATGGAGAATACTTCAATAGATTAAATAATTGTATCGGCAGTTTAATTCTTTATTGAGTATTTAATAATAATAATCGAGTGCTAGTGAAGCAACTTTTTTGCGAATAAAACCATCTTTAAAGGTATCTAGTTAATGATTTTTTTATATTTATTTTTATGAGATTACTACTTCTATTCATTTTTTTAGGTTCAACTGCTGCATTCGCACAAACTTCAATTGAACAAAGAGCGCTTTACGAGGAATTTGAAACAAATAACTTGTACGTTATTTTAGAACCTGGATATAGTTTGGGAGGAACTGATATTAACTCAAAAGAGAATAGTGCATTAAATAATTTCTCTGAGTTGAAGGCACTTTTCGTTCAAGAAGAAATTGTTAAAATTCAACAAGAGTTTAAAGTCCTCGCTAGAAAAAATGTCAAATTTGCTAGAATTTACCGTGTCACAACAAAGGATGGCGCAAATTTGGATCAGTTCGTAGAACGAATGAAGGAGATTAAAGGAATACAACTATCTGAGAAAATCCCATTGTACTCGTATTCATTTGTGCCAAATGATCCAGCTTATACTGATGCGCAAAAAAGATGGCACCTCGATCAAATTGAAGCGGATCAAGCTTGGGATATTACTCAAGGGTGTGCCACGGTGAAAATTGCAATTGTAGATGATGCTGTAATGATCAATCATGAAGATCTACAGTCGAATATTTATACAAATTTGGGTGAGATTCCTATGAATGGAATTGACGATGACGGCAATGGGTATATTGATGATGTTAATGGATTTGATGTTGCTGATAACGATAATAATACCTCACCACCGAGCAGTGCAACTGCAAATTACTTCTCTCATGGAACACATGTTGCTGCTATTGCCTCGGGATCAACAAATAATGGTGTGGGAACAGCTTCTATAGGTTTCAATTCATCAATAATTCCAATAAAATGTAAAAGTAACAGTAGTTCGAATCCTGCTGCATTGACGAATCCAATGCAAGGTGTCGAATATGCGATTGTTGCTGGTGCAGATGTAATCAATATGTCTTGGGGATCTTACGCAAGTTCTTACGCGCACCAAATGGTTTTTGAGGAGGCAGATTTATTAGGAATTATTTGTGTTGGAGCGGTAGGAAATGATGGGTTTCAATTTATTGCTTATCCAGCAAATTACAATACTGTTCTTTCGGTTGTAGCTACAGGTACAAATGATGACCTGGCCTTTTTTACTAATTTTTCAGAATACACGCACATTTTTGCGCCTGGAGTTGATATTTGGAGTGGAATTGCAACTGGAACGGACCAATATGGTTTTAAAAGTGGGACGTCAATGGCTTCTCCTCTGGTGTCAGGAATTATTGCATTAATGCTATGTAATGATCCAACTTTGGAGACGTATCAAATAAAGAATTGTATCACTGAAACTGCGGATTACATTCCAAGTTCAGCTCTTCCAGGTTTTTCTATTCCCAGAGTGAATGCACATCAAGCCCTTCAGTGTGTTGTGCCATTCATAAATTCATGTGACATAACAAACTGTGAGATGATAAAGAATGGAAGTTTTGAAATTCCTA
>JBLHVW010000141.1:0-10037 GCA_047628775.1 Salibacteraceae bacterium
AAAATTATTTTTTTATTAACCTTGACAGCTTGTCTTTTTTCATTGGGCAATACAAATGCGATTGCTCAAAATGATAGTCAGCAAAATAGAGATGTACAAAAACCATCGAGTCTTTTAGTTTTGAATACATCTCAAAACTATACCCTTCAAAATGCTACGGTCTTGTTTAAAGCGGTTTTAGACCCTTCCTCCCAGACTTCTTTTGTGCCAATTAAAACAGAACAAGATCAATTAGGATATACCCATCAGAAACTTCAGCAATATTACAATGGAGTTAAAGTTGAATTCGGAACATTAATTGTTCATGCTAAAAGTGATGTTGTTGAATCGCTAAGCTCTGAGTATTATCCGATTCAAGAATTTGACGAAATACCTGCAATTACTAATGCACAGGCATTTTCCAAGGCAGTAAGTCATATTGGTGCCCAAAAATACATGTGGGAGTTTGCTGATGCTGCAGAGGAAATGGACAACTACCAAAAGCCAACTGGAGAACTGGTAATACTACCAGACTTTAATAGCGGGAGAGACGTAGCGGATGTACAATCGTACAAATTAGCATACAAATTCGACATGTTTGCTAGCAATCCAATTAGTCGCGGTAATTTATATATAGATGCGATCAATGGGCAGGCATTGTTTTACGATGCAATTATTAAGCATGCCACTAGCTTTGGTTATCTAGGAGAGGCCCAAGTAATTGTTGAGACAGAGGCTGATTTCTGCTCTAGAATAGAAAGTGAAGAGGCTATGGCTCTTGTTAGTGGAACTGCAGCAACGCGTTATAGTGGTAGCAGATCTATTGAAACTAGATTGAGTGGAGGCAGCTATATTTTAGAAGATATAGGAAGAGATGTATATACGCGTGATGCCTTAAATCAGGCTCCTGGAAATAGCTATCCCTATGTGAGTAACTATTCTCAATTCACGGATAATGATAATAACTGGACTTCTGCAGAGCATAACAATTCTGCAAAAGATGATGCTGCTTTAGATGCACATTGGGGAGCAATGATGACATACGATTACTGGCAGTCTCAACATAATAGAGACAGCTATAATGGGTCAGGAGCTCAAATACGCAGCTACGTTCATGTTGACAATAATTACGACAATGCATTTTGGAATGGTTCTGTAATGTCTTACGGAGATGGATCATCTAATGGTAGTGAAGGCAATGGATACTTTGATGCTTTGACCTCTATCGATGTGGCTGCACACGAGATTGGTCATGCAGTGACTTCTTTTACTGCGAATCTAGCATACCAAAGAGAATCTGGAGGGTTGAACGAAGGTTTTTCAGATATCTGGGGAGCTGCAGTTGAACATTTTGCCAAAGGAAACGGTAGTGATACAAATCCAGCCTCTACGGTTTGGTTAATTGGAGATGAGATTGATAGACGAAGTGGTTCTGCTGCTTTACGCTCTATGAGTAATCCAACCTCATTGGGACAACCAGATACCTATGGTGGAACTTATTGGCAAAATCCAAATTGTGGAACACCAACAAATAGTAATGATTACTGTGGAGTTCATACAAATTCTGGGGTATTAAACTACTGGTATTATTTAGCTGTAGTAGGTGGTTCAGGAACTAATGACGTTGGAAATGCTTTTAATGTTTCTGGTGTTGGAATGGTAAAGTCTTCAGCAATTGCCTACAGAACTTTAAATACATATTTATCTGCTAACTCAACTTTTGCTGATGCAAGAACTGCCGCTATTCAATCGGCAAAAGACCTTTATGGAGCTGGTGGTGCAGAGGAGCAGGCAGTTACGAATGCTTGGCATGCTGTGGGAGTTGGTGCTGCATATGGTGCGCCTTCTAACTACTGTGCGTCAGCAAGTACAAATACAAATGACGAATATATTAGCCGCGTACAATTAGGAACAATCGATAATACATCGGGTGCACAATTCTACTCTAACTTTACAAGTCAGTCAACAGATTTAAATGAAGGACAAGGTTACACCATTACAGTAACCCCAACATGGAATGGAACAGTTTATGCTGAAGGATATGCAGTTTGGATTGATTACAATGACGATCAAGATTTTGACGATGCTGGAGAACTTGTTTGGTCTAAATCAGCTTCAACGAATACGCCTAATAGTGGATCATTTACTGTGCCTACTGGAACCGCTGGTACGGCAACAAGAATGAGAGTTTCAATGAAGTACAATGGTGTGCCAACGGCATGTGAAACTTTCACTTATGGTGAAGTTGAAGATTATACAGTGAATTTAGGTGGTTCTACGGCCGATACACAGGCACCTAGCAATCCAACGAGTTTAGCTGCTTCAAATACTACTCAAACTACGGTAGATCTTTCTTGGAATGCTTCAACAGACAATGTAGGTGTAACAGGTTATGATGTTTATCAAGGAGCTTCTAATTTAGGAACTGTTACTGGAACCTCTGCTCAAATAACTGGATTAACTGCTTCAACAGCTTATTCATTTAGTGTTCGCGCACGTGATGCTGCCGGAAATGTTTCAGGCGCTAGTAATACGGTAAATGTTACAACTAGTGCATCTCAAGATACACAAGCTCCAAGTAATCCAACTAGCTTAGTTGCTTCAAATATTGCTGAAACGACGGTGGATCTCTCTTGGAATGCCTCATCTGATAATGTAGGTGTTACGGGTTATGATGTCTATCAAGGTGCTTCAAATTTGGGGACTGTTACTGGTACTTCATCACAAATAACTGGATTAACTGCTTCAACAGCTTATACTTTCAGTGTTCGAGCACGTGATGCTGCTGGTAATGTTTCAGGAGACAGTAACACAGTGAGTTTTACTACTTCTGCACCAGCTGGAGATACGCAAGCACCAAGTGTGCCAGTAAGTCTCGCAGCATCTAATGTAACTCAAACTACAGTGGATCTTTCATGGAATGCTTCAACAGATAATGTTGGTGTTACAGGTTATGATGTCTATCAAGGTGCTTCAAATTTAGGAACCGTTACAGGAACCTCTACTCAAATAACTGGATTGACTGCTTCAACAGCCTATACTTTCAGCGTTCGCGCAAGTGATGCTGCTGGAAATGTTTCAGGAGCTAGTAATGTTGTGAGTGTAACAACTGCAGGAAGTGGTGGGGGCCCAACGGTATTACATCAAGGATTCTTTGAATCTGGATGGGATGGATGGACCGACGGTGGAAGTGATTCTTCCCGTTATGCTGGATCACGCTCTTCGGAGGGAACGTATTCAATTCGACTAAGAGATAACACTAACTCGTCTACAATGACATTGGGGAGCTTTGATGTTACTTCTTATAATTCAATAGACGTTGAATTCTATTTTTATGCAAAAAGCATGGAGAATAACGAAGATTTCTGGGTTCAATTTTATAATGGATCAAACTGGCAGACAGTTGCCACTTATGCTAGAGGTACCGACTTTAATAACAATACTTTCTATTCGGCGACAGTAAATATAGATAGTGGCAGTTATAATTTCTCTTCTAATGCACAGTTTCGTTTCAGAAATGACGCAAGCGGAAATAACGATCAAGTTTATATTGATGCTGTTACTATTACCGGTAATTCAGGTGCAGCCTTTGCTCCAAACTCCATAAATACTTTAAGTAATGGCGTTCAGGGAATTGTAGGAGATGATGATAACGCTGGCTTTGACTTTGATGACGATTTCTTTTTGTATCCAAATCCAGCACAAACAGTGTTGAATGTTAAGATACTTGATGTTAGTGAGAAGTTTACTTTCCGAATTTTAAACATGCTTGGGCAAACGGTAAGAAATGGAAATTTATCTTCTACTTCAATTGATGTTAGAGACTTACAAAGTGGAGTGTATTTTATTGAAATAAACGACGGAGAAGAACTTTCTACGCAACGTTTTATTAAGAATTAATTATTTTAGTTAATTCTAAAGAAAAACCCGCCATTCGGCGGGTTTTTTATTTTCGTAATGTTGAGTTTTCATTATAATGTTTTCTCAATTTAAGTAGAGCAACGAGGTCTACATTGCCCATGTACCAAATTCAAAGCAATATCATGGACCTATTTAACAAGTGCCCAAGTCTTTTAAACTGGAGTGGCTGATCGGCTTAAGTAGTCGTATTTTTATCATCTATTTTTGAGCTTTCTCTAGAGATGCAAACTAAAAGTGTGCCAATTGAAAATAGAATGAGAGAAATATTATTTTTGTTTTACGAATACATTTTTCTTCAATTTTTATGTAAAAGCGTAATAAATTCAAGAAATTTTGAGCATTCTACCGTCTTTCTGTATGTGCATAAACTTTAAACTGAAAGAATCTCATCCTCGTTTAATATCTCTTCATTCCGAAGCCTTAAAATAATTTGAGCTACGGTAATTGTATCTTTTTCGCAATAGATAACAATACGGTCAATATTATTCTCTTCGTAGTATACGTTTCTAACCTCACTCCCATCAATATCATCCTTAGGGGATGGAATGCCTAAAACATGAGCCATAAGTTTCAAGGAGGTGAAAGTTTTATAATCGCCAAATTTCCACAACTCTAGTGTGTCTAAATGTGGAACTTCCCAAGGTTTTTTGCCAAAGAGATTTAGTTTAAAGGGTATCTCAATCGAATTGATAATCATTCTTCGCGCGATGTACGGGAAATCGAATTCCTTTCCATTATGAGCACATAAAACATGATGAGACCTGTTAAAATGTGATTCAATTAAGGAGTTAAAATCATTGAGAATTTTTATTTCATCCCCATGAAAACTTGTGACTCTAAAGTTGCGAATATCTCCTGTGGTTTTAAAGAAACCTACCGAAATACAGACAATTTTACCGAATTCGGCCCATATTCCAGCACGATCATAAAACTCGTCCGGTGTGAAGTCTTCTTTTCGTTGATACCTGGTTTTCTGTTCATATAAAGCCTTAGCTGTATCATCTAAATCATTAAAGCTTGGGTGCTGTGGAACAGTTTCAATATCCAAAAAAAGGATATGTTCCAGATTAATTCTTTTGAGCATGTTTTTGAAGTAATAAGCGAGGAGTGGAAATATAAATTTACAAAAAAAATTAAGAATCCATCTCAATCATTTTATAAACCTCGTCAAGATAAATATAGAATTCATCTGTAAATGGCTTTCCTGAGTATTCACCGCGCTGATGTCCAAGACGCACAATAATTAGATTGTCTTCTGGAATACTAATAACATATTGCCCTAGAATACCTCGCATTACAAATACTTTTTTATCGAGGTAATCGCTGAGCCAAAATCCATACCCATATTCGGGACTTTCTTTAAACCGCTGTTGAGTTGAGGTTGCAACAAAACTAGAATCTAATATAGACACGGAGTTCCAAGATCCAGAATTAGAATATAATTTACCGAAGCGTGCAAAGTCACGTGCATTACTTGCAATGCAGCAGTATGATTTTACAAGACGATGTTCGGCATCATCCACTTGCCATAGCGCTTCATTTTCAAAACCCATTGGCCCCCAAAAACTCTCAGTTAAATATGTTGACAAAGATTTTCCAGTTGCTTCTTGAATGACCATCCCAAGCAATTGAGTATTTCCACTTAGATATTTAAAGCTTTTTCCGGGAGTCTTAACAACTTTTTGATGTAGTATGGTTTCTGCTAAATGGTCGTCATAATAAGAACGAGCTGTAACACTAAACGGACTGGTATAAGACTCTTCCCAATCAAGTCCTGATGCCATTGATGAAAGATCACCAACGGTCATTCCACTTGCCGCATACTGCGGATAGAAATCTCCAACAGCTTGGTTTAAATCAGTAATAAAACCATCTTTAATTGCCTTTCCTAATAAAGCAGAGGTAATACTTTTTGCGATTGAAAAGGAATTCGTTTGTGATTCCTTTCCGT
Organism: Salibacteraceae bacterium; assembly: GCA_047628775.1. Classification (GTDB taxonomy): domain Bacteria; phylum Bacteroidota; class Bacteroidia; order Flavobacteriales_D; family Crocinitomicaceae; genus UBA4466. Next base: position 5,852 of record JBLHVW010000141.1, read on the forward strand.
AGTTTTCGGCATATTTTTCATGCCAAATGCTATCATTCTTTATAACTAGAAATGCGATGGTTCCTAATTTATTATGTGTTTCTGAAAGTTTTTGCGTGGGTTGAACTTTGTTGTAACCTTTATGAATTGACCAAGGCTGAGGATTTGAACTAGCTGGGATTCGTTCATTTTCAAAGGAAGGATGGTCGTCTATATATGCCGTAGTGTGCCCCGTTAAATAAACAACACGAACCCCTTTTAATATGTAGTCATAGTCGGTGAGGTACAGTAAAGCAATAAGAACAGCGATAATACCTATAAACCATTTAATGGTTTTTTTCATTTTATATCTTTAAAAAAGTGACTGTTGTTTTACGGGGCTTTCATGTTCCAGAAGCCATTTTTTTCGATGCAGTCCTCCTGCATATCCAGTTAAAGAGCCATCACTACCAATAACACGGTGGCAAGGAATTACAATGGAAATTGGATTTCTACCGTTTGCCGATGCTGCGGCACGAATCACTTTAGGGTTCCCCAATTGATTTGCCATTTGCTGGTAGCTCATTGTTTTACCATATTGAATTTCTTGAAGCTGTTTCCAAACTTTTTTCTGAAACTCGGTTCCTTCTGGAGCTAGTTTTAAGTCAAATTGAGTTCTCTTTCCATCGAAATATTCTTCAAACTGTTTTATAGTATTTTCAATTTCTCCTATTCCAAAGCTATTAGCAGATGGAAGTAATTGTTCCTTATCATTAAATTCGGCAGCGGTAAGTTCAAATTTTGAATTAAAATGCAGCGAAATAACTCCTATTGGAGAGTCGATATAGGTGTTAAAATCACTTTCTATCTTCATCTTCATCAGATTTGTCGTGTAATTGAATACCCATTTTTTTGGCCCGACGTTCCCAAGTTTTACGGGCTTGTAATTGCATATCTTCAATGGCATCACTTTCATCCATGATCTCTAGGCCTAGTAATGTTTCGATTATATCTTCCATAGTCACAATGCCTGTTGTGTTTCCAAATTCATCGACGACTAAGGCGATATGTGCGCGTTGTTTGATAAAGGTGTTGAAGAGAACGGGAATAGGCGTATCATCCTGTACCATGGCTAGTTCTCTTTTAATTTCGCTTAAAGGTTTGTCGCCATGGTCATCAACGATTTCGGATAAAAGGTCATCCCTTAAGATAAAACCCGTGATATTATGGCTTTTATCTTTGTAAACAGGTATTCTTGAGAAATGTAAATCTTTATGCGTGTCATGAAATTCACTCAGAGTTATAGATTCATCCTCACTGGTTACAACAGGAAAAGGTGTCATTACATTTTTTGCAATTATGGACTTAAAAATAAGCAGGTTCTTTATGACGGCACTTTCATTTTCTTCAAAAACTCCTTCTTGTTCAGCCGCGTCTGTAATTGCCATGAATTCTTCCCTACTCATATTACTTACATGTGCCGATTTACCAATGAGTTTCGTTGTGAGGGTAAGGAGCCAAAGTATTCCGGTATATTTAAGAGGCAAGATAATAACCTTTAAGAATAGGGCCGTGAAGCCTCCTAGTTTCTTCCAATAGGTAGCGCCAATAGTTTTAGGGATAATTTCAGAAACAATTAGAATGAGTAAAGTCATAATTGCCGATACAATACCAACCATATTAATACCGAAAAATTCGACTTTATAAGGAAGTTTTTCTGCCTCTACACCAACTAGAATAGCTCCAACGGTATGGGCAATAGTATTTATTGTCAGTATTGCGATAAGAGGTTGATCAATATCTTTTTTGAAACTGGTGAGCGTTTTAGCATACGCCTTTCCTTCTTTTGTTTTTATACTTAAGAAAGTTGGTGTAAAACTTAATAACGAGGCTTCAAGGATAGAGCATAAAAAGGAGAAAAAAATGGAAAGTACAGCGTAGGCTATTAGAAGTGTCATTAAGATTTTTTTACAAGTTAAAACATTAGAAAAAATATGTGTTTAAAAGAACTGTGAATTTAGTGTTAAATACTATTTGAAAGGAAATCGATGGGCTTCTCTTTAATGTCTCACCAAAAAGACAATAAATCCTACTTTTTATGTGGGTTACTACCAACCCACATATTTTGGTGGTTCTTGATCTTTAAGGTTGAGGTATACAATTAGTTGCCCGCGATGGTGCGTCACATGATCTTGTAGTACGTTAAGAATCTGCAATTTACTTTTTGGGCCAGCAAAAAACGCAACGGTTTCTTGAAGCTCTTCTTTGGAGGTTTTTTTGATTATTTCGGAGCTCGTATTGAAGGTCTCTTTTAATAATCTAATAGTTCCTTCCTTGGAGATCAATGGGTCTATTTTCACCTGTTTGTATTCTTCCATAGAGAAATAAGTTCCGCTTAGCCAATCAATATTGCTTTTTATATGGAGTAGCTGCTCTTTAAAACTAAGTTGTCTTTCGGTAGGTTTAAAGTCGTAAAACTGTTCCGGCATTAGTTCTGCAATTGCAACTAGGTAGTCCTTTGAGTTGTCCCATTTTTCTAAAAAGGCCTCCTTAGAGGTATCCTGTTGTGAAAAACTAGTTGTGAAAATTAAAAGTGCAATTAAGAGGGTGAAATTTTTCATGATGAGATTACTACTTTTCTTTTAGATTTTGAAGTCTTAACAGGAAATAAATTTACGAAATTAATTTCACTACGTCCTTTGCGAAATAGCTTGCAATCATGTGTGCGCCAGCTCTTTTTATTGCGGTAATTTGCTCCATCATTACGGCATCATGATCTAGCCATCCCTTTTCAGCGGCGGCTTTTAACATGGCGTATTCCCCGCTCACTTGATACACTGCAACAGGAACATCAACTGCATTTCGGATTTCACGAACGATGTCCAAGTAGCACAATCCCGGTTTTACCATGACGATATCTGCCCCTTCCTCTACATCCATTAGTGTTTCTTTGATCGCTTCTTCACGATTAGCAAAATCCATTTGATACGTCTGCTTAGTTTTTGGGACATCATTTAAATCTGCAGGAGCCGAATCTAAAGCATCCCGAAATGGGCCATAAAATGCCGAGGCATATTTCGCGCTATAACTCATAATGCCGGTATTATGAAACCCCTCATCTTCAAGTAAACTTCTGATTTCAAAAATACGGCCGTCCATCATATCGCTTGGGGCAATAAAATCGGCACCGGATTTTGCGTGAGACAGAGACATTTTAGCTAAAACAGCATTTGTATCATCGTTGATTATTTTTCCTTCGGAAACGATTCCGTCATGGCCGTAGGCCGAATAAGGGTCTAAAGCAACGTCTGTCATAACAATCATATCAGGGACCGCATTTTTAACTGTTTTAATGGCGCGCTGCATTAACCCATCAGGGTTTAGTGCTTCTGTACCTGAATTATCTTTAAGATTGTCTGGCACTTTTACAAACAATAGCACAGATTTAAGACCAAGAGACCAGAGTTCCTTTACTTCCGAAGCTATTAAATCTAAACTAAAGCGATAGTAATTTGGCATGGAAGGAATCTCGTCCTTTACGCCTTTACCCTCCACAATAAAAAGCGGGACTATAAAATCATTCGGACTTATAATAGTTTCTCTTACGAGGCTTCTTATTGCTTCGGAGGTTCGTAATCGACGGTTTCTTCTTAGTGGATACATAGGTAGTTTTTTAAACCCAGTTTTTCGGGTTCTGTAATGCGTTAATTAATTTTTCTTCTTCACTTCCAGATTCTGGATGATGGTCATAAACCCACTGAACTTGCGGGGGTAAACTCATTAAAATACTTTCAATTCTACCGTTGGTTTTTAGTCCGAACAATGTTCCTTTATCATGAACTAGGTTGAATTCTACGTAACGTCCTCTTCTTATTTCTTGCCAGTTTTTGTTTGCTTCGGAAAAAGGAATATCTTTTCTTTTTTCAACGATGGGAACATATGCCTCTAGAAAACTATTGCCAACTTCAGAAACAAAATTATACCAATCTTGCATTTTCATAGTTTCAGAAACGGCTAGGCGGTCAAAAAACAAGCCTCCTATCCCGCGACCCTCGTTACGATGCGTATTGTAAAAGTATTCGTCGCATTGTTTTTTATATTTTGGATAGAATTGAGGATTATGATTATTACAGGCACTTTTACATACCGAGTGAAAATGTTTTGCGTCTTCCTCAAATAGGTAGTAAGGAGTTAAATCCTGTCCGCCACCAAACCAACTATTTACAAT
>JBLHVW010000142.1:0-9771 GCA_047628775.1 Salibacteraceae bacterium
TCAAGAGCTGAATTGTTCTATATTCACTACTTCCGCGATTTAGAAAAAGATTTTCCGAATTTCAAATTCTATTTGGTATTGTCTGATGCTTTAGAATCTGATAACTGGGTGAATAAAAAGAGTACTGATGATCCAGAAGGAGATGGATTTACAGGATTCGTACACCAAGTAGTTATTGATGAGTATTTATTAAAACACGAGGCACCAGAAGATATTGAATTTTATTTCTGTGGTCCACCAATGATGAATCAAGCGGTTCTGAACATGTGCGACGAATGGGGAGTGCCTGAAGAAAGTGTTCGTTTTGACGATTTCGGCGGATAATTCCATATTATATTTGTAAATTGAATCCCTCTAGGCTTTGCTTAGAGGGATTTTTTTATCTAGTCAACACTGGGTTTTAACAAAAAATTAAAGATTGGCATATAATTTGCGTGTCTTTTAGCGGACTTAAATTATACACTATGAAACATTCATACATTATATTGACTTCATTACTGGTTCTTTCAGCATTGAACTCATTTGCGCAGAAAAGCGCGAATTTCGAAAGAGACTACGAGCCTATTCGAAATGAATTGAAAAGTTGGGACGGCGTTAGAGGCGCTTGGCTAGCTGACAATCTTCCTGCCGTTGTTAATCAACAACCCGTTGGAGTAAGAAATTTCCCAGAGAATATGACACCACACCAAGTGTTAGCACTGGTTCCAAAACCTACCTTAAAAAAGATGGAAACTGCTATTGCTGCACACCGTTCCGATCCTGTTGATGGAGCTTTCTGGACAGAGATGAACTCAGTGGTTTCAAATGTATCATGTGCCCCTGCATTAGGAAGGTCTTATGGTGATCCGCACTTACAATCTTACGATGGAGAACGTTTTTCTTTCCAAACTGTTGGTGAGTTTGTTTTGACAAAATCAAATGATTCTAAAATGGAAGTTCAATCGCGACAAAGAGCGGTTCGTAATGATTTCTCATTAAACACAGCACTTGCAATGAACGTTGGAGGTGATAGAGTTTGTTTATATGCAGAAGATCATCCAGATGGAAATACAACAACACCCGTTCGTTTAAACGGACAACCTTTAAATGTCGGAACGAAGCCTTATTTCTTGCCAAACGGTGGCGTTGTTACAATGTCTGGAGGTACTTATGTTGTCGATTGGCCAACGGGCGAGTCTGTAACGGCAAAACCTGGCAGAACCGCAGGGATTTCCTTTTACAATGTTGGCGTAAGTGTTAACACATGTACTCGCAATTATTCAGGAGTATTAGGAAATGCAAATGGAATTCGAAGAGATGATTTTGATGCTCCTGGTGTTTCAGCTCCAATTCGTTTCTTCCCGTCGAGTAATGACGGTATGGCTAGAGATGTTGAAAAGCAAAGATTGAATTACTTAGCAAAAAATTTCGCAGACCTTCATAGAATTACACAAGCAACTTCATTGTTTGACTATGGAATGGGACAATCTACCTTTTCATTTACCGATAGAAGTTTCCCTAGGTTTCACAGAAGTGTTCGTGATTTAGATCAAGAAAGAAGAAACCGCGCAATAAGAAATTGTGAAAGAGGTGGCGTTTTAGCAGCGGATATGAATAGTTGTGTTTTTGATAATGCATATTTGGATATCCCACCATGTGTTGCGCCAACGCCTCCGCCAGCAGTTGATCCTGGAACAATTACTCCTGTGCGTGAGCCAATTATAAATGATAATCCAGAGCCACCGGTTAGAACACCGTCTACACAACCAACGAGAACTCCAACTCCATCAGGCGGAAGAACTCCGATTGGTAAAGGAGAGAATGGTAATGAAACTGGTGCGCCTACAGGTACTGTTAAAGGAAATGGAGCACAGCCAAAATCTCCAGAAACGACAACTCCAACAACTAGACCAACGCCGACACCGACGCGTCAACCAACAACTAGACCAACGCCGACACGTCAACCAACGACGAGACCAACGCCTCGTCCAAGACCGACTCCAACACCAACGTCGCGTCCTACACCGAGACCAACACCAACACCAACGTCGCGCCCAGCGCCAAGACCCACGCCAACCCCGAGACCAGCGCCTAGGCCTTCAACACCTAAGCCCCGCTCAGGAAGAGGATAAAAATTAAAAGCCATTTGAACTTGTTCAAATGGCTTTTTTCTGATCTCTACTTTAAACTCTTTTTAGAACGTATGCAATTTATTACTTAACTTCAACGTCTAATAGTTAACATAAAACTACCAGGATGAGAATTATTGTAATTGCATTTCTTTTAACACTTGGATTTCAGGCAGGTGCGACACATATTGTAGGTGGAGAAGTCTACTACGATTCACTTGGGAATGACGAATATCGAGTCACTTTTGAAATCTATAGAGATTGTTCAGGAAGTGGGTTTGATAACCCTTTGGATTATACAGTTTTCAATGCGAACGGAACAATATTTGCTGTATTTAATATCCCCTTGCCAACCCCAGATACCTTGGCTGTTGTTTATGACGATCCATGTGTGACGCCGCCAACTGATATTTGTATTGAAAGAGCGATTTATATTCAAACGATATCGCTTCCAGCTACTGTAGATGGTTATTACATCGCTTATCAAAGGTGTTGTTGGGCAAATAATATTGCCAATATAGTAACGCCTGGAGATTGGGGGATAACAATTAAAACAACAATTCCTGGAACTGGACTTGTGGGAACAGCCGATAATAATTGCGCTCGCTTTAATGAATATCCACCTATTGTACTTTGTTCTGACAATACCTTAGATTTTGATCATAGTGCTACGGATATTGATGGTGACTCACTGGTCTATTCTATTTGCACACCGAAAACTGTAAATATTGCGGTTGGTGCACAACCAAATCCTGAAGCGCCAGAACCTTATGCTGATATTCCTTGGGAAGTTGGTTTTTCAGGTACATTGCCGCTTGGGCCTGGGTCAAATGTAACTATTGATCCACAAACAGGAATGATGTCAATTACTCCAAGTTTAGTTGGGACTTATGTAATGGCGGTTTGTGTCGACGAATATAGAAATGGTATTCTTATAAATTCAAAGTTTAGAACCTTTGGTTATAGAGTTGTTGTTTGTGAGGTTGAAATCCCGATGTCTATTGATGTTGTTGGCTCAGCTATATTGATTGAAGATTGTGGAAGTGCAGGTTTCATCGTGATTAGAGACGATACTACTGAATCTGTTGACCTTCAGATATTCATATCTGGGGTTGCGATTAATGGAACGGATTACAACCAACTTCCAACGGTCTTGACTTTACCAATTGGTGTTGCAACAGATACAATTCAAATTACACCCTACCTTGATGGGCTTTTCGAAGGTGATGAAGAAGTTATTTTTAGTATTGTTGTTGAGAATATATGTGAGCAAAGCTTTGACACGACTACGGCTTATATTACTATTAGTGATTATATAGAAATGTCGATCACCCATACCGATAGCGTAAATTTCTGCGACGAAACTGAAGTTAATGGACAGATAAGTTGTGCAGTCACTAACGGAGTGGCACCGTATTTCTATTCATGGAATCCAAATTTCGGAAATAACTCAACATTGGTTTTTCCAACATCAATCCTAGATCCTAATTTGAACTTGATGAGTGTTGAAGTTTTCGATCAATGTGGTAAGTCTATTGAATCGCAACCAATTCGAGTGTATCATAATTGTCCGTTAGCGGCACCCAATGTCATAACTTCCAATGGCGACGGTATTAATGAATTTTTTATTGTCAAGAATTTGGAAGATTACGACCGGGTGAGCTTGATGATTTTTAATAGATGGGGCAACTTGGTTTATCAAAATGATAAATACCAAAACGAATGGAAGGGTACTGATATGAGAGGTACAGAACTTACTGAGGGAACTTACACCTACGTTGTAACGCCTGAAAGTGTAAAGTACATCTATGACGATGCTGAAAAATCGAAGTATACTGCACATGGCTTTGTGTATATTATAAAGGAGAAGTAGAGAATCGACGCCGAATTAATTGATATTTTCGTTATCAAACAGAATTCGAAACATGATTGAGACTGTACAACTGACCAGGGATGATGTATTTTTGGTAAATCAATTGGCGCATGATATATGGCCAAATGCTTTTAAGGACATTTTAACGAAGGATCAAATCGACTATATGCTCGATTGGATGTACGATGTCAATACGCTTCAAGAACAGGCTCAAACCGGTCACTTATTTTATATTGTCAAAGAACACGGAATTGCTAAAGGATTTGTTGGATTAGAGCCGAATTACCCTGATGTTGGCATGTTGAGGATTCATAAATTGTATATGTTGCCTGAACGCCAAGGAAAAGGAATGGGACGCGTTCTGCTGAACAAAGCAATTGATATCGCTTTTGATTTGGACTTAACATCTCTTCATTTAAATGTAAATCGTTTTAATGAAGCTGTTGAATTCTATAAACACTGCGGGTTTAAGGTAATTGGAGAAGAAGATATTGATATCGGGAAAGATTACTTGATGGAAGATTTTATAATGGAGCTCCGATTGACTGAGGCTAAATAGAAATCTCGTTACCACATTTGAAATGACCTTTGGGACATTCCTTATATCCATGAAGACCGCAAGGTCGACATTCTAAATTTTCAACCTGTTTGATCGTTGAATTGTCCGACAGTGGACCGAATCCAAAATCTGGAGTAGTAGAACAAAAGAAAGCCGTTACAGCTGCATTCATTGATGAGGCCAAATGCAAAGGGCCAGAATCATTTACATAATTGTGAACAGCACCTTTCATTAATGCTGCGGATTGAAGCAACGACAAGTCTCCTGCAAGGTTCATGACGTTGACATGAGAATGTTCTCTTTTTATCGTTGCACATAGCTCCTTATCACCGGGGCCACCAATTAGGTAGATGCGTCGGTTTTCATTCTTTAGAACCAACTCATTCCATTTTTCTATGGGAAGTTGTTTGGTATACCAGACAGATGCCGGAGCCATGCAAATATATTCTTCAACCTGATAAGGCGATACTGCTTTGAAATCTGAAGAGGCGGGAAACAATTCGGGTCGAACTAGATTTGAAGCTCCAAATTCCTTAATGATCGAAAGGTTTCTTTCAACTTCATGCGTACCATCTCCAATTTCGTGACTAAAAGACTTGGAGTAAAGAAATGAAAACGGATTCTTCTTAAATCCATATTTCAATTTACCTTTTGATCTTGCCGCTATAATTCCTGAACTAGCAAAACGATGAAGGTTAATGACAAGGTCATAATTCGATTTTCTGATCTGTCGGATTATAGAACGCATTGCCTTGTACTTTCCGTTTGACTTATTGAACGTAATGACCTTATTGAGTTTCGGATTGTTGGCCAAAAGTGAATCATTGCCCTTCTTGACCAGAATATCAATTTCGGATTCAGGGAACAGACGTTTCAATTCAGAAACGACTGGTGTTGCTAAAATAACATCACCAAGAAAGGCAGTTTGAATAATTAGAATGCGGTTCACAAGACGAAGATAACGTTATTTAAAAAGGTTAACATGTCCTTTCTTAAAGATTTCAATACCATTGCCATCAATAAGCGTAACGCTGTACAAATAAGTTCCGCTTGCCGCAATTTGATTCGTCTCTTTCACGATTCCATTCCATCCAATAGATGGGTCATTGCTAATAAAGATCGGCTGCCCCCAGCGGTTGTAAATTTTTAGTTCGTAATCCGTAGGGTCAAAATCGGATAGGATAGGCAAGAATATTTGATTGAACTCATCTCCGTCTGGAGAGAAACTATTCGGAATGTAAATCGTTGGTTCTTGCACAATACAAGATTCGTTCGATCTGCTTTGTTCAGAGAATCCAAATGAGTTAATTGCTTCAATCGCTTCTACATAATAGCAAATCTTACCAATTGAAATAACGGAGTTGACGTCATCTTCATAAGAAAACTGACCGGTAGGAACATAATCAATTGGAGAACCGCTAAAAATACCGTTGATTCCTCGATAGATATTATAGCCTAAGATTGAACCGTCAAAATCTTGATACGAACTCCAATTCAAATAATTGAGTTTACGAACATCATCATTTTGAACAGTAAGCAAGATGGTTTTTGCGGTATTGGAAATTTGTCCTGCTTTGAAACAGCTATCTATCACTTGAACTCGGTACGAATATGAATTGGCTTGAACGTCAACAAGAAGGTCGGTATAACTCACCGTTTGTCCAGTTACAGGAACCAAAGCGATTTCGCTATAAACTCCAAATTCATCCATCCGTTGAATTGAAAGCTCAGCGATATTCGTTGAAAGATCGATGTAGTGCTTTAAATCAACCGCTTCTCCATTAACCGTTGCCACTTGCAAGTAATTGAACAAAGGATCTCCTGGAATAGCAATATAAAGGCAAGAAATATTGGAAAACGAGCTTTCTCCAGCAGAACTGATCGCTTCAACTGCAAAACAATACGTATTTGCATCATCAACACTTACGTTGAAAGTTCCATTCGTTGTTGAACCAAAGTTAACCCAAGCTTCTCCAACTTTTTGGCCGTGAATTTCATAATGATCTATACCCGTCCATCCGATGTAATCCGACCAACTAAGATCCACTTCTTGCGCACAGATGTTCAATGCAGTGGTAACAAAGACCGTTGAGTTCAGTTCACCTTTCGCTGATGTTTGATACGTTGGAGGAACAGTTGTTGTCCAGCAAGAATCGAAGGCAGCCACAGTGTATGTTAAACTTCCAAAACTGGTATTCGTAATGTCAATATAACTCGTGTTTGCAATTCCATAAATAGTATCGATTGGAGATACAATTCCATTTCCATCCATCTCATAAATGATGTATCCATACGTATCTGGTTGATTGTTTTGATTCCAAGAGATTATAACGCCACCTGTAATCGTGTCTATAGAAACGGAATTTATTATCGGGATATCGGGAGTGATCATGTCTTCAAATGGCCCAAAAACTATGTTTGAAGTGTAATCACACGGCGAATTAGGAAGAACAATTTGATAACTTAAATCAACCGAACAGATCGTGATTGTATCTGTGTAGGAATTCGTACCATAAGGAACACTATCGTAAAGAGTCCAAGTTCCAACTGGATATTCACGGTAGATGTGGTAAAATGGATTCATTCCAGGAAGAGCAGGAGTTATTGGATCGTTCCAAGTTATAATTGCCGTTCCATTATTGGGATCGATCAAATTCAAATGGATATTTGATACCGTATCCGATGACTTTAAAGTGTTTCCAAAACAACCCGACGCGACTAGAATGAAATATTCTTCGTTCTGTCCAACGGCGAGATCTGTATAACTCGAAGTATTGATTGTTCCAATTGAAGCAATAAGTCCACTTTGAATGGAATGTATTTGATATTCATTGAAAGAAGCGTTTATATCAACAACAGGGTCCCAAGTTACCGTCACATCACCATTAATATCGGTTTGAATACAATTGATTTGTGTCGCTGAAATGACATCCGGATTCACAACATTGATTGTAACTGTTGCATAGCTCACTTTTGGAATAGGACAGTAATCGTCTTGAATCTTGAATACAAAATGGTAAGGAATAAGGTCGGCAATGTATCCATAAGGATTCAAGAGGTGATCACATTCTGTTTGCCAATTAAAATTTGTAGTGACTCCTTGTGAACCAGTAATTAATGGCATTGCATCCAACGTTGCGCAAGGTGCGATCGCACACCCTGAATTAAGCGTTGGATTCGGCCCAATCAAAAGTCCCGTTGCCGAAAGATGATTGTTTTGTGGACTCCCATTTTGAAGTACTTCGAGATCAACAGATGTTATGTCGAAATTGACAAGATCTCCAGCGTTTACTGTTGTTTCAAACAATCCTCCGAAAGGGCCAGTTATGGCAGGAGCGGAATTTATTCCACTGCAATTCTGAACTAAAACTTGTATTTCACGCTCAACGGTCGCTATTAAAACACCTTGTCTGTAAGATTTCATTAAAACTTTAATCACGAAATTTCCGGCGTTAAAGGAAAGAAATTTAAGATTTCCAGAGTTTGGATGAATTGTTGCAGCAATATTTGCTGGATTCAACGAAGCATCGGGTGTAGGAGAAGACGCAGAAAACCCAACTTCAAATGGAATAGGAGCGGGCACTGTTGGCGGGTTATAAGCTGCCACTTGGTAATGATCCATTGGCTCACCAAATGAAATTGCCAATGAATCCAAATCCTGATCAACGGCATTCATGTTGTATTCATATTGATCGCCTACACAGCTCACAAAATAAGGCTCTTGTAAAAATTGAGGTGAATTGTCAATACAACCTCCAGGAGAATTTGGAATGGCAAACATGGTTGACGCCAATGTGATCCCATATATCGATGGATTCTGAAGGTTTGTGATTGAACCGCTACGCAAGGAAGTTTGATACGTGAAAATCCAACCAACTACTGGCGGTGTTCCCGTAAGCGTGATCGGGTCGCTTCGATAAATAATTTTTTCAATAGCCCCCAAACCACTTCCTGAAAAAGCTCCGCTTCCACAATCTAATGGTGCAGGACCGCCTGCAACTTGAGTACACAGAGGTGAAACATCTGTTCTTGTCTCGTAATTTAATGTGATTTGATTTACTGTTGGATGGTTCCAAACATCTATATTAACACTAATTGTACCGATGTCAGCTCCGTTACAGTCGCGGTAAAACGCGAGTTCGAAGACATAATCGCCTCCTTGGCACGTCCAAGTAATGTCACCACCCAAAACGTGAGATGACCTTCCGAAGAAAGACATTAAAACAAAGCCAATAAGTAGTAAATGAGTGCGTCCCATGTGTTTATTAACGTAAAATTATCATACCTAGTATGAAGACGAAAAGATCTCTCTTAAGTTGCTATCCAGCAGTTACAACTGACATGTCCTCCCAATTCAAATATTTATTTGCTAATTCTTGAATACGTTCTGCAGTAATATTCTGAATTTTAGACAGCGCTAAATTATAAAATTCAAGGTCTTTTCCGTGAACTTCAACGCTTAAAAACAAATCCGTCATCGCGTAAGGCCCGTCTGCACTTTTAAGCAATTGTCCCAACATATAATTACGAACCAATTGGAGTTCATCTTCGCCAACCAGCTCCGTTTGCAAACGATTCAATTCATATTTCACTTCCTTTAAAGTGGGCTCTAAAACATCTTTTCCAACTTCAGTTGCGATCATAAAATAACCAGTGTGGTTCAATTCCGCGACCATAGTTCCAATTCCGTAGGTATATCCTTTGTCCTCTCTAATATTTGACATCAGACGACTTCCAAAATAATCTCCGAAAATGGTGTTCAAAATAAGAAAATCCAAATAGTCTTCGTGGTTTTTATTGAATAAAATCCGACCAATTCGAACGGCACATTGCAACGCTCCTTCTTTTGAAACAGCGAATGATCCTCGCTCATTGCTCAAATCTTTAGCAAATGAAAGTTCTTTTGAATTGGCAAAAGGTTTTGTTGCTTCAATTACGGAATGGATTTCAGATTCATCAAGATCTCCAACAATCACAATCTTTTCAAGTCCATTTAAATAGTTTTCTGAATGAAATTCTTTCAGTTTTTCTATCGATACCGTTTCAAAATCGGACGGTTTCAAGGCTTTTGAATAGATTTCATTCGAAGCGAAAAGGCGTTCCTGAAATTCGCGTTGTGCAAGAAAACCTACTTTTTCCAAACTAACGTTGTGTCCCACTTTTCTATCGGCTAAAAATTCATTGACTTCTTTCTCAATAAAGGCAACGTTTTGAATTGCATCAAGAACAAT
>JBLHVW010000143.1:0-9547 GCA_047628775.1 Salibacteraceae bacterium
CCCTGGCTTACTATTTTGATTGCATTTTTATGTGTCGGAATATATTTCTGGCAGCTCTATTTAGCAACATCAGGTCACGCTTATATAGAAATTTACGACCAACTTGGCGCCCCAGAAGCTTTTAAACTCTACCAAGGTCAATATTGGGGTGTTTGCTTTAACAGTTTTCTGCACAGCGCTTGGCAATTGCTTATTTTTAATTTAATTGGAATTCTATATCTCGGAACGTATATCGAACGCAGGACAAATTTCCTTACGTTGGGCATACTTGGCTTGCTCGCCTCAATAATAACATCGTTAGTGCAGTTCACATTAACGGACAATGCTGGAATTGGAATGGCAGGCGTTAATTATTTCCTTCTGAGTTATATCTACGGTCGATCTTTCAAGGATACCGCCTTTAAAATGGAATTCCGGAACGCGATAATGCTTGTCGGACTAGCTTTTATCGCACTTTTCATTTTTACCAACTCCATGACTTGGTCAAACTTCGGAATCAGATCTATGATTGCAGGATTGGTCATTGGCTCAATTACCGGCTTCCTTGCAGGATTTCGAAACAAAATTGCCAGCTATTCTTTTGTATTCCTTTCGTTAATTGGACTTAGCACTACTCTATTCTTCGCACCGTGGTCGATAGAATGGAACCTTTACAAGGCACAAGAATACTACAATAACGACAATTTCGAAAAGGCTAAATATTATTACAACCAGACACTTTTAATTGAACCAAAATATTATTCTTCAATACAAAATTTACGAATGATTGAAATCGAGGAACTTAGCAATAAGGCTTTCGATATGCATCAAAACGAAGAATACATTCAAGCGCATAAGATTTATGATGAAATTTTAAAACTAGACCCAAATAATGATTGGGCAAAAGAACAAATAGATATACTGCCGTAAAACTTGAGGATTATTATCTTTGTTTCAAGTACACCATGAATTATGCAAGAAATATTATCACATGTACAAATTGAACAGAAGATCAATCGATTGGCACATCAATTATTAGAAAACTGTTTTGAAGAAAAAGAAATATTCATTGGAGGTATTCAAGGAAACGGATATATTCTAGCTGAGCGTTTGTCAAATATAATAGAAGCCAATTCCGTCTTAAAAACCAACCTTTTTGAGGTAAAGCTAAACAAGTCAGAACCTTGGACAAAAGACATCACTCTTTCGCTGGACCAAAAAAAATTGGAGAACGGCTACATTGTTCTCGTGGATGATGTTTTAAACTCAGGAAAGACAATGCAATATGCATTGGTTGAAATCCTTCAATTCCCAACGAAAGCAATTAAAACATTAACACTTGTTGATAGAAAACACAGACGCTTCCCTATAAAAGCGAATTTTGTGGGCATGAGTCTTTCAACAACACTGAAACAACATGTAGAAGTTGATTTAAAAAGTAAAAAAAACAAAGCTTATTTGGTATGATCAATCGCGTAACGGAGTCCTCCTCAAACCACGACAATCTGGAAAAGATGTCAACGCATGAGATTTTGGAAGGAATTAATTCAGAAGATCAAAAAGTCGCATCATGCGTCCACGCTATTCTGCCTGAGATAGAAGCTTTCGTAAATGAATGTACAGGCCGTATGAAACAAGGTGGACGGCTATTCTATATAGGCGCAGGAACGAGTGGACGGTTAGGAATCGTTGATGCAAGCGAGTGCCCTCCGACTTTTGGGGTTGATCACAATACCGTTATCGGAATAATGGCTGGTGGAGATTCGGCCATTCGAAAAGCTGTAGAATTCGCAGAAGATGATATTGAGCAAGGCTGGAAAGATTTGGGAGAATTCAATATCACAGAACTTGACACATTAATAGGAATAGCCGCTTCCGGAACAACTCCCTACGTTTTAGGAGCAATGAAGACTGCAAATGAAAAAGGACTTTTAACAGGTTCTATTTCGTGTAATCCAGGTTCTCCACTTGAACAACTCGCACAAAAACCGATGACAGCTGTGGTCGGACCTGAATTCGTTACAGGAAGTACTCGAATGAAATCCGGTACTGCTCAGAAACTGATCCTTAACATGGTTAGCACGTCGCTGATGATTCAATTAGGTAAAGTTAAAGGAAATAGAATGGTCGACATGCACTTAAGCAATGAAAAACTTGTTGACCGCGGAACAAAAATGGTTCAGGAAGAACTAAACATTTCATACAGCGATGCTGAAAGCTTGTTAAAAAAACACGGAAGTGTTAGAGAGGCCGTTAACGCATTCAATAGTTAATTTTTTATTCTTAGATCATGAATTCTTCAAAAGACCTTTTGGATAAAGAAAACGATTCAGAAAATAAAGACGGTTTAAACGAAGGCAAACGTTTGGATAACGATAAAATGATTTTTATTTTTGGAATTCTCTCTATTTTCTTATTCATACCAATAGGTACTATAATGGCTATTTTCAGTGTTGTTCGCGCGAACGAAGAACTTGATGAGTTCAAAATTAGCCCGGAGGAATTCAACCTTGAATCTTTTGAATTTGTGCGACGCGGTCGGATACTTGGAATTGTTGCGCTTACGATTCATGCAGTCAGCCTTGTTCTTTTTTTGGCTTTGTATTTTTAACAGAAACAAAAAACTCGCCTCAATTTAACTGAGACGAGTTTAAAAATTAAGTAGACTTCTACTCTAATTTCTTTAAAAGGTTTTACTCGCCTTCTTTTTTAGGTTTTGGCTTTGCAACTTTCGCCTTTTCTATTTTAATATCGAGCTCCGTAGCATCTTTCATAATATCCATTCTAATTGTATCTCCAGCTTGTAAGTTTGATTGAACAATCTGCTCTGCTAATGGATCCTCAACGTACTTTTGGATTGCTCTTTTCAATGGACGTGCTCCAAATTTCTCATCGTATCCTTTTTCAACGATAAAATCTTTAGCCCCTTCAGTCACAGCAATAGAATAACCAAGATCATTGATTCTTCCATACAATTTCTCCAATTCGATATCAATAATAACATGGATATCTTCACGTCTCAACGAGTTGAACATGATCATGTCATCAATTCTATTTAAGAACTCAGGAGCAAATGCCTTTCTCAAAGCATTTTGAATTACTGCTTTCGCGCTATCGTCTTTTTGTTCTGTTTTAGCTTTCGTCCCAAACCCAACTCCTGAACCAAAGTCAGACAATTGTCTTGCTCCAATATTTGAGGTCATAATTAAGATTGTGTTCTTGAAGTCGATTTTTCTTCCTAGACCATCCGTCATGTGACCATCATCTAAAGCCTGAAGTAACAAGTTAAACACATCTGGATGCGCTTTCTCGATTTCATCCAAAAGAATAATTGAATACGGCTTTCTTCTAACCTTTTCAGTCAATTGACCACCTTCTTCATAACCAACGTAACCCGGAGGTGCTCCAACCAATCTTGAGATTGAAAATTTCTCCATGTACTCAGACATATCGATTCGAATCAATGCATCTTGAGAGTCAAACAAGTAGTTCGCAAGCACTTTCGCCAATTGCGTTTTACCAACACCTGTTGGGCCTAAGAAGAAAAATGATCCGATTGGCTTATTAGGATCTTTCAACCCCGCTCTGTTACGTTGAATTGCCTTAACAACCTTTGCAACCGCCTCATCTTGACCAATTACCTTGCTTTTTATATCGTCCGCCATTGTTGCCAAACGTCCCGTTTCAGATTCTGAAATTCGCGTTACTGGAACTCCTGACATCATAGAGACAACTTCTGCAACGTGCTCTTCTGTAACCTGCACCTTATTGCTTTTAGACTCTTCTTCCCATATGGTTTTTGCAGCCTCTAGACTCTCTTGAAGTTTACGCTCATTATCACGAAGCTCTGCAGCTTTCTCGTATTGTTGCGATTTAATCACCTCATTCTTTTCATCCTTTAAAGCCTCAATCTTCGCTTCAATCTCCAAAATCTCCTTTGGCACATTGATATTTGTAAGGTGAACTCTAGAGCCAACTTCATCCAAAGCATCAATAGCCTTGTCTGGCAAGTGACGGTCTGTAATGTAACGCTCCGTCAATCTCACGCATGCCTCAATAGCCTCCGTAGTATAATTAACAGAATGATGATCTTCGTATCTATCCTTAATATTATTCAAGATTTGAATTGTCTCACTTGAAGACGTTGGTTCAATAATTACTTTTTGAAACCTTCTTTCCAAAGCACCATCTTTTTCGATGTGCTGTCTAAACTCATCCAAAGTTGTTGCTCCAATCGCTTGCATTTCACCTCTTGCTAATGCCGGTTTAAACATGTTAGAAGCATCCAATGATCCTGACGCACCTCCAGCACCAATAATCGTATGGATCTCGTCAATGAAGAGAATTACATCAGGATTTTTCTCAATCTCCTGCATAACAGCTTTCATTCTTTCTTCAAACTGTCCACGGTATTTTGTTCCAGCTACTAGAGAAGCAAGGTCCAATGAGACGATTCTCTTGTTGAAAAGCACTCGAGAAATTTTACGCTGAACAATTCTCAACGCCAAACCTTCCGCGATTGCACTTTTCCCAACCCCAGGTTCACCAATAAGAATTGGATTGTTCTTTTTTCTACGAGATAAGATTTGACTTACCCTTTCAATTTCTTTTTCACGACCAACAATCGGATCCAATCGACCCGCTTCAGCCATTTTAGTTAGGTCCCTACCGAAGTTATCCAATACTGGTGTTTTCGATTTTGGGTCCCCTTTTCTTTGTGAAGAATACGATTCTTCACCACTTCCTGAACCTCCGTCTTCTTCAGCCCCACCAGGGAACTCAGAACGAGGTGTAATTGCATCATCTTTCATCGATTCTAATTCGTCTTTTACGTTTTCATATATAACTCCGTACTTATTCAATATGCTGCAAGCAACACTGTCTTCATTTTTTAAAATTGAAAGCAATAAGTGCTCTGTCCCAATCATTGGACTTTTATAAAGCTTCGCTTCCAAATACGTCAACTTCAATACCCTTTCCGCCTGTTTAACCAAAGGAATGTTCGCAAGACTTTTAGTCCCAACAGCAGATGAGCGCGTTAGATTCTGTTCAATCTCTTTTCGAATCAATTTTAAATCCAGATGAAAATCTTGCAATACTACAATTGCTTTTCCATCACCTTCACGAATTAGCCCTAGCAATAAATGCTCAACCCCAATGAAATCATTTCCCAATCGTAAAGCTTCTTCACGACTAAAACTGATTACGTCTTTTACCCTTTGCGAAAATTTTGCTTCCATATTAAATGATGTATTTTTCTATTATTATAGACGGTATAAAAATGGACATTTTACACCACTTACAAATATATAACGAATAAAATTGTTAATAAGTAACCGTAAACAGCAATTTTCCACAGATTTTTGTTAGTAAATACCGTATTTTAAACCAACTTTTTCTCCACGAAATAACTAATTTCGGACTTGCTTTTTAACATGCACAAATCGTGCTAAAACAAAACAAGTGACAACATGGCAGATGGAGAAAGAATAATCCAAATAAAGATTGAAGATGAAATGAAGTCAGCGTACATTGATTATTCAATGTCCGTTATTGTATCTAGGGCACTTCCAGATGTGAGAGATGGTTTCAAACCAGTTCACAGAAGGGTTCTTTATGGAATGCAAGACTTAGGTGTCTACTCAAACAGACCTTATAAAAAGAGTGCTAGAATTGTCGGTGAGGTACTAGGTAAGTACCACCCACACGGTGACAGCTCGGTATATGACACAATGGTACGTATGGCTCAGCCATGGTCGCTACGTTACCCATTAGTGGATGGACAAGGTAACTACGGTTCTATCGATGGTGATAGTCCTGCAGCAATGCGTTATACTGAGGCAAGACTTCGAAAGATTGCTGAAGATATGCTCGGTGACCTTGAAAAAGAGACTGTCGACTTCGCACCAAACTTTGATGATAGTTTAGTGGAACCAACTGTCCTCCCTTCTAAAATACCTAACCTGCTTTGTAATGGAGCTAGTGGTATTGCAGTGGGTATGGCGACAAATATGGCGCCGCACAATTTAACAGAGGTTGTTAATGGAACAATCGCATACGTTGATAATAATGAGATTGACGATGAGGAGTTGCTGCAACATGTTAAAGCACCTGACTTTCCAACAGGAGGTATTATTTACGGCTATGAAGGTGTGCGAGATGCATTACTGACGGGTAAAGGTCGTATTGTAATGCGTGGTAAGGCAGAAATTGAAGTGACTAAATCTGGAAAAGAAGTTATTATTGTAACTGAAATTCCTTACCAAGTAAATAAAGCCGACATGATTCGCAAAACTGCGGATTTGGTCAACGATAAAAAGATTGATGGAATCTCTGATTTAAGAGATGAATCGGATAGAAATGGAATGCGAATCGTTTATGAATTAAAGCGCGATGCAATCCCAAATGTTGTGCTGAATAAACTGTTTAAGTTTACAGCGCTACAAAGCTCATTTTCAGTGAACAACATTTGTCTTGTTAAGGGACGTCCTCAATTGTTGAACCTGCGTCAAATTATCGAGAACTTTGTTGAATTCAGACATGAAGTTATTGTAAGAAGAACAAAATTTGAATTAAGAAAAGCAGAAGAAAGAGCACACATTCTGGAAGGTTTGATTATTGCATCAGATAATATTGATGAAGTAATTAAATTGATCAGAGCTTCTAAAAGCCCGGAAGAGGCAAGAGACAGATTGATTGCACGTTTTGAATTAAGCGACATTCAATCGAGAGCTATTGTTGAAATGAGGTTGCGTCAACTTACTGGTCTGGAACAAGACAAGCTTCGCGGTGAGTACGACGAATTAATGATTACTATCGCCGATTTGAAAGATATTCTTGCTAATGAAAGCAGAAGAAAACAAATCATTAAAGACGAGCTTGAGTACGTTAGAGAAAAATATGGTGATGAAAGAAGATCTGTTATTGAATATTCAGCGAGCGAGATGCGAATTGAGGATTTAATTCCAGATGAAGAAGTTGTTGTTACTATTTCTCACGCAGGTTATATTAAAAGAACAAGCTTAGCTGAATATAAGGTTCAGAACAGAGGTGGAATGGGATCTAAAGGCTCCACGACCAGAGATAAGGATTTCTTAGAAGAATTATTCGTTGCAACCAACCACAACTACCTTCTCATCTTTACTGAGAAAGGGAAATGTTTCTGGATGCGTGTATTCGAAATTCCAGAAGGGTCTAAAATTGCAAAAGGAAGAGCAATCCAAAACCTATTGAATATTGGCCAAGATGATATGATCAAAGCTTATGTCAAGGTAACTGACCTGACCGATAAAGAGTATCTTGAGAACAATTTCGTTGTTATGGCAACTAAGAAAGGTGTTATCAAGAAAACATCACTAGAAGCATACTCTCGTCCAAGATCTAATGGTATTAATGCAATTACGATTCGAGAAGGAGATGAATTATTAGAAGCTAAATTAACGAATGGGACTAACGAAATTGTTTTAGCAACAACGAATGGACGTGCAATTCGATTCAACGAAGAAAAGGTTAGGTCGATGGGTAGAAACGCAGCCGGTGTTCGTGGAGTTACTTTAAACGGTGATCATGACGAAGTTGTAGGTATGATTTGCGTTGAGGACATCTACTCTACTGTTTTAGTAGTATCAGAAAACGGATACGGAAAACGAACCTACCTGAACGATCCTGAAGACCATGAACCGGTATACAGAATCACAAACAGAGGTGGAAAAGGGGTTAAAACGCTAAACGTTACGGAAAAAACAGGTAAATTACTTTCTATCAAAAATGTAACTGATGAGGAAGACCTAATGATTATTACGAAATCTGGTGTTGCTATTCGAATGCACATTGACTCGATTCGTACAATGGGAAGAGCCGCTCAAGGAGTTAAATTAATTAACTTGAAAGGTAAATCTGCCATCGCTGCTGTCGCTAGAGTACCTCGCAGTGAGGATGAAGAAGACGTTACCCTGCTTGATGAGGATGGAAACATTATTGAAAGACCAGAGACGGAAGAGAGAGATTCGTCTGACGAAACAGAAAATGGCACGGATATTGAAAACAACGACTCTGTGGAATAAACGCACATTTTGCATCTAAAGAAAAAAACAATAATTATGAATATGTTAATGAAAAGTTTGACTTTGACGTTAGGGATCGTTGCCTTGAGTGCGGTTTCATTTGGACAGAAAAGCAATATTACGAACGCAGCGCTGGAGTATAAAAAACTAAAGACGATGCTTTACAATCCTTCACCAGATATTCCCGGAGCTAAAAAATCAGTAGTTTTAGCGAAAGGCTATATTGACGAAGCAGCTGCTCATCCTGACACTAAGGGAGATCAAAAGATGTTCTTTTATAAAGGAGAAATTTATTTTGCTTTGTCCATGTTGTTGGAAATGGACTCTAGTCTTGCTCCGATTTCATCTGACGATGCTCTTAATGCTTCTTTGAAATCGTGGGAAACAGGACTAAACCTTGGAAAGAAGTACAAGATTGAAATTCAAGAAGCAGCCAATGAGAAACGTTCATTTGCCTACATGATGGCAGAAACAATGTGGAAAAGTGAAAAATATGCTGAAGCGGCTGAGGCTTATGAGGTATGCGCTTTGCTTTCAAACTCTATTGGTACACTCGACACTTCTATGATTTTCAACTCAGGCGTAAGCTATGACAATGCCAAAATGATAGACGAAGCGATCAGAATGTATGATCAACTAGCGGCAGTAAACTATAGAGGAGCGAAAGGTGCTCAATTATCGGGTGGCGCTCATTTAAGGGCTCAGAATTACGACAAAGCAATTAAAATTCTTTCAAAAGCACGTAAAGAATTCCCTACAGACAAGGAAATTCTTTTAGGATTGGTTAATGCAAACATTGCAGCTGGAAATACAGAAGGTGCTGAAAAAGCATTGAAAGATGCCATTGCTGATGATCCTTTAAATCCAAAATTGCATTATGCAAATGGTACGATTTATTTGGAGCTAAAGAAGAACCAGGAGGCAGAAGACGCGCTTAGAAAAGCAATTGAACTGGATCCTTCTTACACTTTAGCACATTATCAGCTCGGAGCACATTTAGTTAACTGGGCTTTCGAATTGAAAACGGAAGTTGGATTGCTTGGAATGAATGATCCTAAAGAGAATGAATTGAAGGCAAAAGCAAGCAAAAAAATGAACGGTGCAATTGAGGCATTGGAAAAATACTTGGAATTAGCTGGTGACAGAGACAACGTTGACGTTTTGAAAATCCTTAAGAAAGCATACAGTAAGGAAGGAGACCGTGCTAAAGCGGATGAAGTTCAATCACGTATAGACGCGATATAAGATAAGATCTTCGCAATAAATATTAAAACCCTGACACCCCTTTTTGGATGTCAGGGTTTATTATGTAATTGACTTTAATAATCAAATATTTTCTATACCTTTGCATTCCTGTATACATAGTGTATTCAGGTTAAAAATTGCCGCAAACCTATTAAGACCGCGGCATTATTAATTCTTTCGAGATTAAATAGGTTACTCGAAATACAATTATTACAGCCACCATGGCAATAGAAAAATTAACTCAGGGAGATCCTGATTTT
>JBLHVW010000144.1:0-9507 GCA_047628775.1 Salibacteraceae bacterium
TTCAGCTTTATTTTTTCAATCGGACAAATAATGCATCAACAATTATTAAAGTTACACGAAAGCAAATTCACACCTCTTAAGGGAACTTCGGAAATTTTGAGAAATCTCTTGGGCGTTTCTCCAAAAAGGCGTTTCTCCCCTCCTCTGCTTCATCCGTTCCATACGCCAATCGAGTTGCTTCGCCAGCGTATACTTGCTGTCCAACCAATCCGTCATCGATTAGATTGAATCCAAACTTGAGCATTTTTATCGCCGTTGGACTTTTAGACATAATCTCTTGTGCCCATTCGTATCCTGTTTTATCCAACTCGTCGTGAGGAACAACTTCGTTTATCATCCCCATGTCAAAAGCTTCTTGTGCCGAATAATTTCTTCCCAAGAAGAAAATTTCACGCGCTCGTTTCTGTCCAACTTGTCGCGCTAAATAGGCCGATCCAAATCCTCCATCAAAACTGGCAACGTCAGCGTCTGTTTGCTTGAATATTGCATGTTCTTTGCTTGCAATTGTTAAATCACAAACGACATGAAGGCTATGCCCACCGCCAACGCACCAACCCGGAACGACTGCGATGACCACTTTATTCATAAAACGGATTTGTCTTTGGACATCGAGAATGTTGAACTTATTTACACCATCCAATCCAGCGTATCCACGTTTTGCGCGCACCCGTTGGTCTCCGCCAGAACAAAATGCCCAACCACCATCTTTCTCCGAAGGTCCTTCACCCGTAATCAAGACCACTCCAATTTCAGGATGCTCATGACTAATTTTTAAGGCTTCCAGTAATTCATCAACTGTTTTAGGCCGAAAGGCATTTCTGCATTCGGGTCTGTTAAACGCTATTCGCGCAACTCCATCCGCCTGTTTAAAGGTTATATCTTCATATTCTTTGATGGTTTGCCAATTGATTGAACTCATGGGATTTTGTTTTTAGTAAATTTAAACAAATTAGATTATTCGAATTCCGATTGCTCGATTATTCGATTGGTTGATTGGTTGATTGGTTGAAAGATTTAGTTTCAAGGAACGATTCGATTAATTCATACTTTATAATTCATAACCTCTAATTCACCACTCATAACTTCTAATTCCTCACCCCCCTAATTCATAACCTCTAATTCCTCACTCATAACTTCTAATTCATAATTCTATAACCTACTTACGTCTTAAAATTCGCTTTGCAATTGTCTTAATAAAATGCTTCAAACTAATCGAATACAACTTTTTCCCAGATTTCATATAATCAAGAATACAGTCGTGCATTTTATTCAATTCAAAATACTGAACCGTTGATTTATTGAAGGAATACAATTGATTGACACCGTCTTTTGCGCTTTGAGATTGGAGGCCGTATAAATCGGTGAGAATCCACGGTTTCTTTGTGTGAAAAGTGAACTCCTTCTCCGCCTCTACTCCATCAATAGTTGTTTTCATTTTCCAGTTGTATGGTCTTCTGTAGCTGACTTTTTCCTTTTCCTCGATATAATGAACAAAGGTTAGACTGTTTTGAAAATCAACATCAATGCAGATCATTTTCGCATTGTTCGAATAAAGAAAATCAAAGATACTTCCCTTTCCTAGTGTGCTATCGCTATTGATGTTCGCGATTTCTTCAGCGTGTTTTCCCCAAGCAAAAACAGAATGCAGTGGATCGTTCGTTCGAATGAAATCGTTGCGCCTGTGGACTTTATTGGCCAACGCTCCTGTTGAGGGGTTCGATTTTGTAGGATCGAATGTTTCGCCATTTTTAAGGTAATCCGTATAGGATGGAATGATCAATGTTCCCTCTGACAAAACGTTTTGAAATGATTCTATAAATGCATTAACGTCGAAACGCTCCCCATTTGATCGGGAATCAAGCGCCATTTGTTTAATGTCGGATGCGATGAAAAGAATGTCATCCTTTTCCAATGAAAGCTGACTTGCAAATGAGGTATAAGAGCCTTGAATGTTATTCATCAACGTTAGTTCGGCATGAAAACATAACTGATCCAACCCGATTGATCTCCACCAGATGATCTGTATTCAAACCTTGATTTCTTTGCATATTTCAGAGATGCACTGACCTCACAACTTGAAGCGCCAGAACTCTTAGAACTGTTGTAAGAAGCTGAAGTTACATAGCCGTCCGAACCAACTTTAATATCGATGTGCACGCGCACGGTAGATCCATTGTCACATTTATAGCCTGGGTTTCTAACAAACCACTTGTTGTTTTGATAGGCATCACGACCACTTAGGTCAAAGTTTACCATCGTTTGTCCAGCGAATTTTTTATTTCCTCCTTGATTTGCAGTTGGAGTTGGTTCATTATTTTGGTTGTCCAAGATTTCTTGCTGACGTGCTTTTCGATCTGCAATTAAACCTGACAATCGGTCGCGTTCTTGCGCTCCACCGGCGGCGTCTTTCATTTGACGCTCTAATTCTGCAATACTTTTTGAGGCCTCTAATGGAGTCTGGTTTTCGAAAAATTCATTGTCAGATGTCTCTCTACCGTCACTAACATTATTCGCCATGTTTAAGATGTCTTGAGCATAAGCCTCAGAAACCTCAACATTATCAGGAGTCAATTCAAGTTCTTGTTCTCGCGTATCGATTTGACCCGTTTGAGAAAAGGGAACGAAGATCACTTCAGATTTCAATGTATCGAATTGAGTCCACATAAAAATGAGGAAATACGACACTAACGCCGCAAGTATCCCAAATTTATATCTATCAATTGCTTCTAACATTTTCTTTTACTTATCGGCCAATTCAATGAGCTTCCCCGTTGAAATATTATAATACAATAACCGCCCCTCTTTACTTAAAAATAAGAAATCATTATCGAAAACTCTTATTTGATCGTATTGAACAGGAATAATCAGTTTCTCATTTTTATAAATTCCAACTTTTTCATTTTGCTTAACCAGGTATAAATCAGTGCCAATTGATTCCACTCCACTAAACGAAAATGGAACAATCGTATTGCCTTTCGAATCGATAACACACATTGTGTCATTCCTAGAAGCGATATAATTACCGTTATCAGTCGGCTCAAGCGATTCATAAGATGGTGTCACCTTAACTTTACCTTTTGAATCAAAAACGCCCCACAACCCTTCTTTTTGTCCAGGGAATTGGTCTGTCCCCATTCCAATATTTTCAAATTTAAATTCAGTAACAATCTCGTCCTTCACATTAATTCTCCCGTACTTTCCTTTCTTCCGCGCAATTGAAATACCATCAATGAATTCACCTTTCAGAATATAATTTGGATACGGCTCATACCCATTGTCAATAACCATCGTTCCTAAAGTATCAAGATACACCACTCTGTCTTGAATTGATGCAATGGCCAATCCGTTATGAACAGAACTAATTGCGGTATAAATAGGTACAACAAAAATTTGTGCCTTGTGATTCATGATTCCGTAAAAACCATCTTCCTCAAAAGTATAGAGTGTATCGTAATACAATTTGATTCCTGAATGAGCAAGTGGGATTTCATAATCACCAACCGTATTAATTATAGATTGCTTTCCTTCGTTTTCTACGTTCGCAATGCCATAATGAAAATCATACGCATCATCAAACTTGTGCGAAATAACCTCCTTACCGTTGCTGTCATAATAGCCATATTTATCATTCAGGCTGGCGTAAACCATTCCTTCGGAAAACACGCCCAAATCATCGTAAATACATTCGAATAAAAAACGGCCATTTCGATCAATCATTCCCAACTTTCCGTTGACTTCAACAATTGAAAGTCCATTGTTAAAATCACCTACCGATTCGTATTTACATGGAATTTGAAGGTCACCGTGCTTATTAATGAATCCATACATCTCATTCAGCGCTACAATAGCCAATCCTTCTTGGAAGAATCCCACGAAGTCATAAGAATTTCGAATCATGACTTTTCCGTCCTCGTTCATAAATCCATACTTGGAATTCATTGAATACGGAAGTGCGATTGAGTCGAACAACTCTATATCTTTTCTAATTCTACTTTTAAATGGGGCGTCTGTCTTCAAAAACTTTTCCATTACATCTTTAGAGTAATTGTACAATTCAAACTCGTACAAATACACCCAAGCCGTATCTACGAATCGATTTTGTGGATAGGAGACGATGAAATTATTAAAAGACTCGGAAGAATTTGAAGCTGTGGAGATCCCAAATACATTTTTCTCTGCTAAGGACTTCAGTGGACTGTTCGGATTCGATTCGATAAAACGAAGATAAGATTCTAAAGAGCCTACCGTTGTTTCTTCATAGAATTGGCTGTCGTAATAATTCTCTCGTGCCAATTCAGCATAAACACTTTCAGGGTATTTGTCCGCAAATGATTTATAACTGTCTGTACTATTTACTTTCACAGCAGCAAAAAATGCAATTGAGTCTCGTGTTGCAATTGCCTGCTCCTGCTCTATTGCCCAAGGATGCCTTTGGATAAAGGTCGAATATGCTAGCTCTGTTTTGGCTGAACGCGCCATTTTAAAAAATTCGGTGCTTATCTTTTGACGAAAGCCGAGAATACTGTCACGAGTGTATCCATACTTTACCCATTTATCCTTTTTGCGTTGCTTAACCATATCCCACCCTTCAATAGATCGAACAATAAACTGATAGGCCGAATCATAATTGTGAAATGGATTATCGTTGCGAAAATAAATAATAGCTAAACCTTGAGATGCCGCAGAATTGTTGTACTTCAACCCTTTGGTAAAGTACTTTTTTGCTTTGAAATAATCCTGAACCTCTAGCGCCTGATATCCTTTATCGATACTTCCTGCAATGGAATTCAAGCCCCCTACGAATAGGAGGGTAAAAAGCAATATGTGATGTATATTTAATCTCACAGTCCAAAGGTACTTATTAAGCCTACTAAATTAGAATTCAATGGTTTTATTTCTACCATTGGGGCTATTAATTATAAACAATCAATCTGTTAATCCCGAACACAAATTATACCACAAAAAAAAGACCATCCCAAAAAGGAATGATCTCTATTATTTTTAACTTGAGTGTCTTTCTATTTCTTACGTTTACCGTAACGCGTGTTGAACTTATCGATACGACCTGCAGTATCAACGAATTGAACAATTCCTGTAAAGAACGGGTGCGATTTATGAGAAATATCTAATTTAATTAGCGGGTATTCATTTCCATCTTCCCATTTAACAGTTTCGCTTGAAGCTGCGCATGATGGACAAACAAATGAATATTCGTTCGACATGTCTTTAAATACAACTAATCTATAATCTTCTGGGTGTATATCTTTTCTCATAACAATATTAATTTCTCTAATTCCCTTACGGGGTTGCAAAGATATATAAACTTTTTAAATTCCTAAACTTTAACAAAGATAAAATAAACCTATTTCTAATTACGTTACTTTTGTAGTTAATAAATTAAAATGAATAAGTCCTACATCTATTTCTTCTATTTCGCTTTACTGGTAACAATTGCAAGTACAACAAGCTGCAAGAAGACCGCGTTCTATTCTGCTGAAAATCTATCGTTTAGCAGAGACACTGTGTTGTTTGATACTGTTTTTACGACTATAGGATCGACAACTCAACAGTTCAAAATCTACAACAATGACAGCAAAACAATCACTATTAGTGAAATGGAATTGATGGGTGGATCGGCATCTCCGTTTAGAATAAATGTTGACGGAGTCTCTGGAACGAACTTAGCAGAGGTCGAATTGGAAGGAAATGACAGTTTATTTGTCTTTGTAGAGGTTACTCTTGATGCAAATAATGGGACGCAACCGATGATTATTGAAGACCGAGTGCGGTTTAAGACAAATGGTACCGATCAATATGTTGTTCTGGTGGCTTATGGACAGGATGCTTATTTTCATACAACAATTTTTTCTCAAGGAATATTAGATCTAAACGAGGGCATTTGGCCCAATGATAAGCCCCATGTTATTTATGGAGCGGCGATTATTGATTCTGCAACGAGCTTAACAATTCAGCAAGGAACAGACATTTACCTTCATGATGGAGCCTATTTATTTAACTACAAAGGCACACTCAACATTGAAGGAAGTGAATCCAATCCGATAACATTTCAAGGAGATCGACTGGAAGCTGATTACGATGATATTTCGGGAGCTTATTATGGGATATATATGCAAGAAGCATTGCCGAGCACTATTAATTATGCCATAATAAAGAATGCGACATCGGGCATTCACATGTTCAGTGAAGATCCAGCGAATTCAGATTATACACTCAAAGTTTCAAACACCGTCATTCAGAACTGCGCGAGCTATGGCGTTTTCTTATACGCAGGAGCTAAAATAAAAGCAGAGAATTGTTTAATTACTGGAAATGGAGTTCACGCTCTATTGGTTTTAGAAGGAGGCGATTTTAACTTTAACCATTGTCATTTATTGGGGTATGGAAATGGAGCATCGCCTGGAGCGGCAGTTGGAATAAGTAACCACTTCGTTCGAGACAATATAGATTACATCGCAAGTATTGACGAAGGAAGAATCACGAATAGTGTTATTTATGGTTTTGCTGACTATGAATTGGCGTACGATACAATCCCAGACCCAGGAATCACCTTAGATTTCTTTATGGCCAATAACTTGATTAAAAGTGACGACATTTTCACAGACCCTTTCTTTACTGCGGGAGCTGCCAATCTATGGAATATCGATCCTCAGTTTGTTGATGTTACAGAAAAAGATTTCACGTATACCGCTGGGCCATTGTTAGATGGTGGAAGCGCTTCGTACCCAAACACGATAATTCAGGCAATTTTCACGAGTCTAAATGCGCAACCTAGACCTATGGGATCCGCACGTGACATTGGGGCTTATGAATTTTAGGAATCGACTGTTCGATTTCCCGATTTCCCGATTGATTTGGTTTCAATGAATCCATTCAAAATCTAAAAGCACAGGGTGTCGAATAATCGGACCTTCGAATGATCTATTTTTTTTTGTGTCGATTATTCGATTTTCCGATTGATTTAATTTCAATGAATCCATTCAAAATCCAAAAGCACAACGCGTCGAATAATCAGACCTTCGAATGATCTATTTTTTTGTGTCGATTGCTCGATTTCCCGATTTTTAGATTTTTAGATTTTCCGATTGATTTGGTTTCAATGAATCCATTCAAAATCCAAAAGCACAGCGTGTCGAATAATCAAACCTTCGAACGATCTATTTTTTTGGCACAAAAAAAAGCCACTTCTTTCGAAGCAGCTTTTCATTTTCTATTCTATGCTGATTAACGTGTAAATAACATTTCTCTGAATTTTGGCAATCTCCACTCCTCATCATCGACAATCAATTCTAATTTATCGACATGGTATCTAATTTTATCAAAATGAACCTTTACTTCGTCGCAATATGCAATTGACTTCGCTTCCATGTCCTCAATTAAATTTGCTTTCTTTCTAGCCGCAAGCATGTTGCTGCTCATTTCTGTGATATTGTTCATGTGATCAGAAATCATAGTAATAATAGCCAATTGACTTTTTGAAGCAGCTTTACCCTCTTTATCACCGAGAATATCCATCAATCCTTTAACGTTTGTGATCAACTTGTTTTGATATTCAACCGCAGCTGGAACAATGAAATTCTGAACCATTTCACGAATTACTCTCGCTTCAATTTGAATTTTCATAATGTAGTTTTCAAATTCAATCTCCTGACGTGCTTCCAACTCGCGAGCCGTCAACACGTTCATTTCTTCGAACAATTTAACTACGTTTTTATCGCTCCAAACTTGAAGTGCACGTGGCGTATCTTTTAAGTTTGACAATCCTCTTCTCTCCGCTTCTTTAACCCATTCGTCGCCGTATCCATTTCCTTCGAAACGAATTTTCTTAGATTCCTTGATTAATTTTTGAAGTTCTTTTAAAATGCCTTCGTCTTTTGCATCGCCAGATTTAATTCTAGCATCAACATTTATTTTGAAGTCTTTTAACTGCTTCGCTACAATTGTATTCAAAACAATCATCGCTGATGAACAGTTTGCTGAAGAACCTACTGCTCTAAACTCAAACTTGTTCCCCGTAAAGGCAAACGGAGACGTTCTGTTACGATCAGTATTGTCTAAAAGAATCTGTGGGATTTTACCGATATCCAATTTCAACTCAGTCTTTGCTTCTGGAGTCATTTTACCCGCTTTCACATTCTTTTCGATATTATCTAAAAGCTCGGTCAATTGAGAACCAATGAACGCAGATATAATTGCCGGTGGTGCTTCATTTGCTCCTAAACGGTGATCATTTCCAGCTCCTGCGATTGCAGCTCTTAGTAAATCTGCATTGTCGTGAATTGCTTTGATTGTATTCACGAAGAACGTTAAGAACTGCAAGTTGCTTTTCGGGTTCTTTCCAGGTGCCAAAAGATTAACTCCAGTATCCGTACTTAATGACCAGTTGTTGTGTTTTCCAGAACCGTTCACTCCTGCGAATGGTTTCTCGTGCAATAAAACACGGAAGTTGTGACGGCGCGCAACTTTCTCCAAGATATCCATCAACAATAAGTTGTGGTCATTCGCCAAATTACATTCTTCGAAAATTGGAGCACACTCGAATTGATTCGGTGCAACTTCATTGTGTCTTGTTGTAACTGGAATACCCAATCGAATCGCATCGTTTTCGAATTCACGCATGAATGCAGTAACTCGTGCAGTGATTGATCCGAAATAATGATCGTCCAATTGTTGTCCTTTTGCCGAAGCATGTCCGAACACTGCTCTACCCGTCATCATTAAATCAGGACGTGCATTGAACAACGCTTTATCAACTAGGAAATATTCTTGTTCCCACCCTAAAGTGGCAATTGATTTTTTTACGTTTTTATCGAAGTATTGACAAACGTCAACAGTTGCTTCGTTTACCGCATGCAATGCTTTCAATAAAGGCATTTTGTAATCCAATGCTTCACCAGTATATGCGATGAAAATTGTCGGAATACACAACGTTTTGTCAATTACAAATGCTGGTGATGAAGGATCCCAAGCGGTATAACCTCTCGCTTCAAATGTGTTTCTTATTCCACCATTTGGAAAAGAGGAAGCATCCGGTTCTTGTTGAACCAGTAAGTCTCCATCGAATCTTTCGATTGCTTTCCCAGGTCCAACCGGTTTAAAGAATGCATCGTGCTTTTCAGCAGTTGATCCTGTTAAAGGCTGAAACCAGTGCGTATAATGCGTTGCTCCTTTTGTTAAAGACCAATCTTTCATTGCCGAAGCAACTTGATCTGCCATTTTACGATCCAATTGAGCGCCATCTTGTATCGCTTTGTTCATCGATTTATAAGCCTCACTTGGAAGGTATTCCCGCATAGCCTCCATATGAAAAACATTTTCCCCAAATAATTCGGAAACTTTACCGTCATATTTATCAGGATTCGGTGTTCTATGAAGAACATCGTAGTACGCTTGAATTCTTTGATTTGCCATTCGATTCCTTTTTTTGACAAATGTAAGTCAAAATCAAAATAAATCTTTTGTTTTTTATGAAATCTTATCAACACCCCC
>JBLHVW010000145.1:0-9413 GCA_047628775.1 Salibacteraceae bacterium
CCATAAGTTTTAGAATTGGGTATTAATTGTCAGTCTGACCCTTTACCACAATTGCTGTCCGATTTTTGCACCTTCGTTTTCAGATGGTTATCTTTAAACACAATTATTAAAAAATAAGCCGATGCGGGAGCATCAAGATTAACAATACCAAATTATGAAAATATACTTAACGCTTGCCCTTGTTTGGCTCGCTTCGATGTCGATCGCTCAGAATGATGAAATTCAAACAGTTACGAATGCAGAAGGGAGTAGTTACGCCTTTGCTTCTATCGCACATTTAGATGCGACACCTGTTCAAAGTCAAGGGAATACAGGAACATGTTGGTCTTTTTCATCATTGTCCTTCTTCGAGTCTGAGATGATTCGAATGGGAACGGCAGAGCCAGATATTTTGTCCGAAATGTTCATTGTAAGAAAAGCGTACGAAGCGAAAGCGGACCATTACGTGCGTATGAATGGAAGAGCCAACTTCAGTGAAGGAGGGCAGTTTCACGATATTCCTTTCGTAATTAGACAGTATGGAATTGTTCCTTTAGATGTTTATTCTGGATTGAATTATGGTTCAGAAGACCACAACCACAGCGAAATGTTTAGCGTTTTAGACGGAGCAGTTCAAGGGTTGATAACAGGAATGAGAAGTTCAAAAACGGGAACAATCACAACGGCTTGGAAAGAAGCGGTAAATGGAATATTAGACGCTTACTTAGGAGAAGACATCGCTGAATTTGAGTACAAGAACAAGAAATACACACCTCAATCGTATGCGAAGTCAATTGGTTTGGATATGGATGATTATTTATCCTTGACGTCCTTCACAAACCATCCAATGAACAAGCCGTGTATTCTGGCAATTCAAGACAATTGGACAACTGAATCAAGTTACAATGTCGCGTTAAACGAAATGGTTGAAGCAACTAAATATGCTTTAGATCAGGGGTTCACTGTTGCATGGGATGCCGATGTTTCTGAAAAAGGATTTAGTTTTAAAAACGGAATCGCTGTTAATCCAAAGGACAAATCAACGTTACAAGAGCAAGACGGAAAACCAGCTGCAGCGTTTATGAATCCTATTGAAGAAAAGGAGGTAACGGCAGAAACAAGACAAGCAGGATACGACAACAAGTCGACAGAAGATGATCACTTGATGCATATTGTTGGATTGTATGAAGATCAGAAAGGAACATCGTACTTCTTAGTTAAAAACTCATGGGGAACGGGAAATTTGCCAGAAGGTTACTTATACGTTTCGGAAAGCTATTTCAAGGAAAAAACAATACTGGTCTATTTAAACAAAGGAGGTTTGTCAAAAGACATGACGAAGAGCTTGGGTTTAAACTAAAATCATAGGACATAAAAAAATCCCTTCTCAGTTTAACCGAGAAGGGATTTTTTTACTTGCAAGCTGCTACTGCAGAAGTCAGGACACAATTCTTGTTTCATGAAGGTGACCGTTATGGTTTGAATGGGTCTGTTTTTTTTACCGTAAAGAGCATTCCCTACCAATCAAATGCCAATTCCCACCAATAATAATGACAAGGAAATTGTATCTTTAGCGCATCAAAATCAATAGCATGCAAGACATTAATTCGTACGACTTTACAGGAAAACGCGCTTTAATTAGAGTGGATTTTAACGTTCCATTGGACAAAGAAACGCTGGAAATAACTGATGATACAAGAATTCAGGCAGCAGTTCCAACGATCAAACACATTTTGAAAAATGGAGGTTCTGTGGTAATTATGTCACACCTCGGAAGACCCAAAGACGCGAGCGAACCTAAATTTTCTTTGAGAAATATAGTCGTGCGTACATCTAAACTTTTGGGAGTTGATGTGAAATTTGTTGATGATTGCATAGGAAGTAGTGCTACATCAATGAGTGGAAATTTGCAAGCTGGAGAAGTATTGATGCTTGAAAACGTAAGGTATCACAAAGACGAAACGGCAGGAACCGAGAGTTTTGCAGAGCAGCTTGCAGCACACGGAGATGTTTTTGTAAATGATGCCTTCGGAACAGCGCACAGAGCGCATGCTAGCACAACAATAGTCGCTAATTTTTTCCCAAATGATAAAATGTTTGGGTTCTTAATTGAAAGTGAAATCAAAAGTGTTGACAAGGTATTAAACAGCACTGATAAGCCAGTTACAGCAATTGTTGGAGGTGCTAAAGTTTCTTCAAAAATTACAATTATTGAACGCCTGTTGGACAAGGTGGACAACTTAATTGTTGGTGGTGGAATGGCTTATACATTTGTTAAGGCGAAAGGCGGAAAGGTCGGAGATTCTTTGGTTGAAGATGATTTTCTAGAAATGGCGAAGCAGATAATGGAAAAAGCAGCGTCAAAAGGCGTGAACTTATACATTCCAGTTGATACGATCATTGCTGATAAATTTGCCAACGACGCAAACCAACAAGAAGTAAATATCAATGAAATTCCTGACGGTTGGATGGGACTTGATACGGGCAGTCAAACATCCGTAGATTGTGCGAAAATCATCGAAAAATCAAAGGTTATTTTATGGAACGGACCCATGGGAGTTTTTGAAATGGAAAGCTTTCAGGCAGGAACAAAATCGATTGCGTTGGCCATTGTTGAAGCAACATCGAAAGGGGCTTTTTCTTTAATCGGAGGGGGCGATTCTGTTGCCGCAATTAACAAGTTCAACCTTGCGGATAAAGTAAGCCACGTTTCAACAGGAGGTGGAGCAATGCTCGAATACCTTGAAGGAAAGGAATTGCCAGGAATTAAGGCGATTAAGGGGTAGTTTTAATTGATATTTATGAATTAATAGGCAGAATGGCATCTCTTATAAAAAGACGGTATGAGATGTTTAATGTTCCTTTTAGTTAGTTTTCCAATTTTTAGTAGCTTTTCCCAAACGGGAAGCTTAATTGTAAATTGTATAGACGAAGTCAGTAACGAACCCATTAGTATTTGTGTTGACCTAAAAATAGACACTGCGATTTTCTATTCGTATTGCATTGACAGCAACGGACGTAAAAAGTTTTCCGAATTACCATTGGGGTTGATGCAATTGAACTTTACACGCAACGGTAAAGATTTGGGCAGCAGAATGGCCTTTATCCAAGAGAACCAAGTTTTTCAATTGCCCGTTCGCATTAATATTCAAGGAACAGTTTCAAATTCTTCCGCGAGTCAATACGACATCAGCAAACAAGGCGGGTTGGACATTCCGAGTAGTTTAGGTAAAGTCCCTGTTGCAGCACAAATCACAAGCTTGGAAATCAAAAGAAGTTCTGTTCAAGACCTTCAAATGGTAACGTGTATGGCGTATAGAGTTCCATTAATGTCGCTTAGCGATGGAAGTAGTAGTTACAAATATGTTTCCGAGGACATCAAAAGAATGCCTACTCGATCTGCAGTTGGCATGGCAAGAATGTTAGGAGGCGTGAGATATGACGAACAATCTGGGAACCTAAACATCCGCGGAGCAAGGTCAGACGCAAACATTTACTACGTAGACGGAATTCGAGTATCCAATTTTAATAGCTTTCCCAAATCATCAATGGGTGAAGTAACGATTTACACAGGTGGTATTCCTGCTAAATATGGCGATGTAACCGGAGGGGTTGTCACCTTGGAAACGAGTAGAATTCCGTATGCGCTCAAGTCCAACTATTCACCCGGCCCAAAGCGTGTAAAAAGGCAATTTGTTGAACCGCCTGTGCAAGCCGTAATTCCAACTCCAGTCTTCGTAGAGCCAGAGAAAGTATTTACGGTTGATCGTTTCATGCCGATTTACGAAAATGATTTTTGCTCTACAATTTCAAATCCGAATTCAACGTTTAGTATCGATGTCGATCGAGCATCTTGGACGTATGTGCAAAACCAATTCAAGAACAAAGGAACCGTTGCAAGAGACGCAGTAAAGCTTGAGGAAATGGTAAATGCATTCGATTATAAAACAGTAAAAGTTCCCGAAAATGAATTGTTGCACGTCGAAATAGAACGGTCTGATTGTGCTTGGAATACGGCGACTCAAATCGTTACAATTCACTTAAAAGCGCAGGACTTGCCAAAAGAAAAGAGGCGGAAAGCGCACAACTTTGTTTTCTTGATCGATGTCTCAGGCTCCATGCAATCCTACGACAAAACCCAATTGTTAAAAGAGGGTTTGGTCGAATTTGTTCAAACGTTGGATGAAAATGACCGCATTTCTATTGTGACTTATGCAGGGCGTTCAGCGGTTGTATTAGAGCCTACTTTTTGCAGAAACAAAGAACTTATTTTAACCGCGTTGAATGGTTTAACTTCAGGAGGATCAACAAACGGGATCGGAGGAATTCAAATGGCGTATGAACTCGCAGAACAAAATTATGATCTTGAATTAAACAACAGAATAATTTTGTGTACGGATGGAGATTTCAACGTTGGAATTAGCAACCCAACGGAGCTAGAAGATTACATAGCAAGCAAAAGAGGTGGAGGGATTTATTTAACGGCTTTGGGCTTTGGAATGGGCAATTACCGCAATGATGTTCTCGAAACACTTGCCGACCGAGGAGATGGAAACCACTTTTACATTAACGGACGAAGAGAATCGAAAAGAGTGCTTATTGATGAAATCGGAAACTTAATGAACGTTGCGAGAGACGTGAAGTTGAACGTTGAATTCAACCCAAAGCTGGTGAAGGAATACAGACTTATCGGCTATGAAAACCGATTGTTAAAGCCGCAAGACTTTGAAGACGACACAAAAGACGCAGGCGAAATTGGATACGGCCATGACGTGACAGCAGTCTATGAGATTGTTCTGGGAAAATCCGAAACGGAAAAGACATCATTCACAAAAACGAAAGCTACCGGAGCCAACGGTTCAGAGTTAGCAATTGTGAAGTTACGTTACAAATCATTTGAAGACAAGACCAGTGTTGAGCGTAAATACAGCTTATCAAAGGAGGATAAAGCCGAGAAAAACGACTTATTGAACACTGTAATTTCCTTTGGCTTGCTCTTGAGAAATTCATCCTTCGCTGGTGAAATGACCACGGGTCAACTTGCCCAAATGGCCATTGCCTTGCCCGCGAACGGTGAAGATGTTAAAGTGCTAAAGGAAATGATTGGCAATTATACAGCCGAGTAATTTTTAATTAATCAAAGTATAAAAAATAGAAGGCCTCAATGTTATCAAGATATACGCCGTCAAAACCAGAATCAATAATTCGTTTGGTATAAGATGCATCATTTCCATAAATGATCTCCTTCCAATCTTTTTTCCAGAATTTAACCCAAATTTCATCTTCGTAGCCATCGTACGCTTTTTTAAGCCATCGTGGTTTGTGAAGCTTCCATCCGTCCTGCCAATAATACCGATAAGATTCGGCAGCACCAATGTTCATATAGGCAATTACGAGGCGCTCTCCTCCGTTGGCTTTTGTTTTTAATGCACTAATATCTGCTGATGTCAACTGTTCATCGCCAAAAAACAAATCGATTAGTACAACATCAAAATTTGTTGCTGCTATGGAATCAATAAACTGATTTTTAGTAGCATACTCTGAACTTGAAATTAGATACAAGTAATTCTGCGCTTGCGACAATAATGAAATATTATTTGTGTTCTCATTGTGAACGCTATCCGGAATAAATTGATAATCATACCCGTTTGCCGCTCTCGGAAAAGCCAAAAACCCCTCCGCATCATTCGCGTTAAAGGCGTTTAAAACGTTCGTACTTGAATTCGCAAAGTCAGCAACCAATACCGGTTTTGTTTGTACAATAGCTCTTGCCATTGCCTCCCTGCCATCATCACTTAATGCTCCTCCATTATAATACAACTCTTCGATTCCAACACCATCGATTGCGTCCATATAGTTTTGCGCAACGCCATCATTTACATCTTGGTAGTTAAAGCAAAGTTCAATACCATTTTGAGGAATGATTATAAACCCAGATTTTTGGCCTTTCGCATATTCGGAAATTTCAATTACAAATTCTTGCATTTTTCCGGCCGCATTTTCAGACCGTTTGTCTTTGGAACAAGAGAATAGAAATAAGGCAATTACAGCTAGGATAAGTGGATTTCTCATGTGCTTTAAACGCTTCAAAACAGGGTTTTATTGGTTGTGAAGGTAACCAGGTTCCGTTACTATTAAGTTTTAGGTGAATTTCAAGCAGTTAAATAAATGGACTGGGTATGTGACTCGTTGAATTGAAGTTTGGTTTTCGTCTTTCAATACAATCCTATACATTGAGCAAAATAGACGCTTATGAAAACGCTACTACCGTTATGTATCTTGCTATTTGTTCAGGATTCATATTCGCAAACATTCTATGATACTTTAGACCATAACAATACTTCAGTTCTTATTTCGAGCCACGGAACGTTTTTTTCAGATATGGATAATTTTGTAAGCGGGTATGAAGTGCCTAAAGGAAGTGGATTGCATGCAATTTATGATGCACAATTTTGGTTTGCGGCAAAAGATAGCGTTGGTAATATCTATGGTTCTTTTGGAGGGCACGCTCAATTAGGGCATGATGTTTTTCCTGGGCCATATTCGTCGGATCACAATTATGATTCTGCTTACGATGCGCTTTGGGGCGATGCAATTTGGACAATTTGCCAATCTGAAATAGACCAATATGTAACTTGGTGGGAATGCGAAAATGGGATCACTAATCCAGCTGATTGTGCAAACATTGCAGTACCGTCGGATGCAACTCTGGCTTTACTATATAGTTGGCCAGCCCATGGAAACACCTCAAATGGGGAGTATTATTGGCAAGCTCCATTTTGGGATTACGACTCTGATGGAAGTTATGACCCGGCGCAAGGAGACGTTCCTATGATAAAGGGATGTTGTGCAACATACATGATCCAAAATGATGATAGAGGATTCCACACACAATCGAATTCTGAACCTATAGGCCTTGAAATACACACAATGTTCTACCATTACAAAACATGGGATTATTTAAACGATGCAACTTTCATTGAGGTTACAGTGAAAAACACAAGTGAAAATGATTACTCAGAAATTGTTTGCGGGCTAAGGTCAACGGGTTCTTTGGGAAATCCAACCGACGATAGTTTTGGATGTGATTCTTCCGCGAGTATGATGTATTTCTACAATGACGACAATGATGATGAATTGAACTATGGAATTGATCCACCAGCGATTGGTATCGTTGCTTTGGATCATTCTATGAATTCGTGCATCGTTGGACCGGCGGGCTCATCGATTGCAGAGTATTGGAACACAATGAATGGATTGGAGCCAGCAGGAACGCCAATTATGAATCCAGATGGTTATCCAACGACGTATGCATTTTCTGATGATCCCAATGATCCAATTGGTTGGAGCCAATATACGACTGGGGTTGGAGCAAGTGATATGCGCGGCTTAATGAGCTCTAATTATGGAGCGATTAATGGTGTGGAGCAATCCGGGTGGGGTTCGACAACGCCCGAAGAGGCAAAACAAACATACGCGATTTTATACGCAAGAAATGGAGATCACCTTCAAAATGTTACTCAACTTTTGTCCGATGCAGCAGCAGTTAAAGAATTCCACGACAACGATTCTGATGTTCCTTGCGAAGGTTGGTGGTGGGGAATCGATGAACTTCAAATAGCAGATTTTAGTGTGTATCCAAATCCAGCTTCAAATCAATTAACAATCGAAAATGGCCTTGAACTTGAAATGCAAATTTCTATCATGAATATCGAAGGAAAAATTATTTACACAAACGAGTTTTCAGGAACGAGTTCAACGATTGATGTTTCGAATTTGAACGCTGGAATTTATTTGGTTCAAATTTTTACTGAGTCAGGGAATACCGTAAACCGTTTAGTTATAGAATAATCTTATTGAAGTACTAGCGTTTGCTTCTTGTAAACGTTAGTGCTCAT
This sequence comes from Salibacteraceae bacterium, assembly GCA_047628775.1. Taxonomy (GTDB): domain Bacteria; phylum Bacteroidota; class Bacteroidia; order Flavobacteriales_D; family Crocinitomicaceae; genus UBA4466. Next base: position 7,878 of record JBLHVW010000145.1, read on the forward strand.
CATTTGCATCGTATAGACTCCTTTCGGGATTGCGCTTAAATCAATTACATGAATCCGATCGTTAAGAACATTGTCAACATAGACACTTTTCCCCGTTCCATCTACAATATTGACATGTGTGTATTCGTCAAATTCACCGGACAATTCAATATTAATGAGTCCCACACTTGGATTTGGGTACACATTTGCCGTCCATTTATCTTGGCTGACTTGTTGCGCAAAGAGGATAGGAGTGCAGATTAGAAATAGAAGGGTGAACCAAGTGGCTTTTGGAGATTTTCGCATTTTCTGGTTTTTGGAGGTACTTTTAAAATGTGAAGTTGAGGTGTTTAATTGTTGGGCTAGCTCTTATATTCCTCTAGAATAATTTTAAAGTTCTTGATTTTGAATTGTTTTCCGCCCTTGTTCCAGATGTAAATATTGATGTGACTAAGTGTTTGCAGGTTGTCTGGAATTAGGCTTTCGAATTCAATATGCGCCCATTCGTTGACACCTTCAAGGCGGTCATTGTGCAAGGGTACGGCGCGGTAATAGGACGCACCTGTCTTTTCATTTCTGGCGTCAACAACCAAAAGAACATCTTCCAGTGGAACATCCTTTGTCATTTTATCAAGAACAACTCGAAAATACAAACGCTCAGTCGTGCGAGGCAAAGGAAGTGTTGCTTTGCCAGACAAATTGAAAATGTCATTTGGGTTAATTTGAAGCTCCCCTTTTTGTTCTCGAAGGACAAGTTCCTTTGTTCTTTCACCAAATGGATGACACGATTTCGGATACGCCCAACGGTCAAAATTGGCATCTTTCCAAAAAGCCAAACTCGCAAAATAGTTCGTGCTCGTAAATCTTTGATTGACCATAAACCCACTGTTGAAGGTTGAAATTCGAATCAGTCCGACAATGAAGAAAAGGCCAATGAATGAATGCGTCCAGACTTTTCGTTTTTGCAACAAAGTGAAAAGCGGCAATAGAATAAAGATCAAATGTTCAGTATACGGACGATTTCCAAAAGCGGATTCATAATCCCAAGCCCACCAAGAAGAGATCACCCAGCAGTTGAGAATGAAGTAAAGCGCCCACCAAAAGGCTTGAAACGTATTCGATTTGTACAAATAGACAAGCCCGACAATGGAAAGAATCAAAACCGGTGTATGAAGGAACAATCCAACTCTGAAACTAAAAAGAGAAGCAATAATATGAGGGCTCAAAAACGTGAATCCTTCACCACCATACGACCAAACAAACCAACTTCCAGATTCCCATTTCCAAATTAAAAAGAGATTGAAAATAATCAATAGCGCTCCAGCTGTTCCGTAAATAAAATTTTGCGCGCGGTTCTTAAACAACTGCCTCCAAAACACACGCAACCCCTCGTTATTGCCAAGCAGGAAGGGAATAATGAGGATAATAATAAGATTCGTTGGGCGAACGAGAACGATCATTCCAAGTGTAAGTCCCAAGCCGAGGAAGTGCCATTTGCAGACTTCTTTCCTCATTTTTATGATGAACCAAGAGAATAGTCCAAAAAGGAAAAACGAA
>JBLHVW010000146.1:0-9410 GCA_047628775.1 Salibacteraceae bacterium
TCAGAGAAAATTACCGGTTTTAAGAAAGCTGATGTACTTGGTCAGGATTTGGTACAAACCTATATTACCGAAGATTATCGAGATGCAGTAAAACAAGTATTAGATAATGCATTAATAGGAAAAGAAACGGCCAACTACGAGTTTCCACTTTTTACTAAAGACGGTAAACGTGTAATGGTACTGCTCAACTCATCAACACGAAGGGATGCTGCTGGAGATATAGTTGGTGTACTGGGTGTAGGGCAGGATATTTCTGTTATTAACGAGTACAAAGAAACCTTAGAATCTAAGGTGAAATTTCGCACAAAAGAATTGGAAGAATCATTAAGTCGAGAAAAGGAACTAGGGTTGCTTAAAACCAGTTTTGTATCAATGGCATCTCATCAATTTAGAACCCCATTAGCAGTTATTCAATCCAATACAGAATTATTAGAAATGCTTGCTAATGCGAGTGAAGAAAAAGAACTAGAAAAGTATAAAAAAGTAACCAATAGAATTTCAGAAGGTATTTCTAAAATGACAGAGCTAATGGATAATGTGCTTATCTTAGGTAAATTAACTTCGGGAAACATTCATTACAAACCTCAAGATGTAGATTTAATTGAATTTTTAAAACCACTGATTAAACAATTTAATTTGATTCAAAAAGATGGAAGAAGTTTAAATTTTGAGATTAAAGGAATCCCATCTAAAATCTTTCTGGATGCTAAATTACTATCACATGCATTGGAAAATTTAATCAGTAATGCCTTTAAATATTCTATAGGAAAAGGCAATCCTTTATTAAGGGTCATCTTTAAGCCAAAGGAACTTATTGTAATTGTAAAAGATCATGGTATTGGTGTTCCAAAAGCAGAAATTTCAAGCTTGTTTCAACCTTTTTTCCGGGCGAACAATGCGGCAGAAATTAAAGGCACAGGTTTAGGCTTAAGTATTGCAAAAGAATACGTTGAAGTTAATAAAGGACAAATTTCTGCTATATCGGTATTGGGAGAGGGTAGCCAGTTTGAAATGACGTTTAAGAAATAAATATTGGAGAACTAAGAAGGGAATAAATATGATAAAGGGACATAAACTTAAAAGACTAATTGAAATCGGTTGTATTTCTTCCGACTCCTCAGAAGAACGGCTAAAAAAGTCGATAATGACCATTATGATTATTCCATATTCTTCGGCAGGTATTATTTGGGGATTATACTTCATACGAAATGGTAATGTGATCTCAGGATTGATTCCCTTAGTTTATGGCATTGTTTCACTAACAACCTTTTTTCATTTCATTTATACCAAGCGATATAATTTATTACGCTTCTCTCAAATAGCATTTGTTCTGGTTTTACCCTTTTTTTTACAGCTAAGTCTTGGCGGATTTAGCCAATCCAGTGGGATGCTCTTATGGAGCTGCACCGCCCCATTTATTGCGCTTGTTTTTTACGATAGTAACGTCGCTAAAAAGTGGTTTTATGCTTTGATTATTCTGTTGCTCCTAGCTTGTTTTCTTGATGAATCAGCACGGAACTATTTCCCAAAAGAAATTGATGCGAATGCTATAGTAGGAGTTTATGGTGCAAATTTTATTTTGATAGCGTCACTGATTTTTGGCATTCAAATATATTTTTTGAATGGGATGAAAAAAATTAAAATGGAATTAGAAGAAAAAGAAATGTTGTTAGACGCCGCAACAGAAATGGAAAAGCAAAAAGAGTTGTTAATTGCGAGCAAACAACGATTAGAGCTTGTAATGGGGTCATTAGAAGAAGTTGTTTGGGGCCGTAACCTTCCCGATTACGAAATGCAGTATGTTAGTAATTCAGTGGTTAATTTATACGGTTTCCCCATGGCAGGTTGGTATGAAAACCCAAATCTATGGCTCGATGTGATTCACCCAGATGATCTAGCCCAGGTTGAAAAAGAGGGTGAGTCTTTGTTTACCAAGGGCATTACTGAGTTAGAATATAGGATAATAACTGCAGATAAAGAAATAAAATGGATTCATAGTACCACGCGAATTATTAAAAGTTCTGACGGTACACCAGACTTTATGACGGGAATAGCCAAAGATATAACGAAATTAAAACAAGCCGAATTAAAATTAGTAGCAAGCGAAAAGAGCTATCGCGAATTATTTGAAAAGTCGGCAAATGCAGAGTTGATTCTAAGGAATAATTTATTTATTGAGTGTAACGATGCCGCAATAGCAATGCTAGGGTATAAAAATAAATCAGCGCTTTTTAATGTACCGCCTTTCGAATTATCACCTGATATACAGCCTGATGGGCAATTATCTAGTGAAAAATCAAAGGTGATGAATGACATCGCTTACAGCACAGGTAGTAATAGGTTTGAGTGGTATCATGTCAAGAGTAATGGCGAAGTTTTCCCTGTGGAAGTTTTATTAACATCCCTCCCTTCTGAAAATGCCAACGACAAAATACTTCATGTGGTGTGGAGAGATATCACTGAGCAGAAAAAATCTCAAAACCAACTGAATGAGTTGAACAATAACCTAGAACAGAAGGTGAATGAGCGTACAAACGAGTTGATTAATAGTAAACTGGAGTTGAAAGAATCACTTTTAAAGGAACAAGAATTAGGTAGATTAAAATCAACCTTTGTTTCAACCGCATCACATCAATTTAGAACGCCATTAACTGTTATTCAGTCGAATTCTGATTTACTTGAAATGTTAATTAGTTCTTCTGGAAAAGAAGAGGGGGAAAAGTATAAAAAAGCAACGAACCGAATCAAACATGAAATTTCTAAAATGACTGAATTAATAGATGAAGTGCTTATTTTGGGTAAATTAACTTCTGGAAACATTCATTATAGCCCTGAAGATCTAGATTTAGTTGAATTTTGCGAGGCATTAGTTAAACAATTTAATTCGGTACAGGAAGATGGCAGAGGGATAGATCTTGAGATTGAAGGGGAGGCAAGGAGTGTTTATTTGGACACTAAATTACTATCACATTCACTGTGCAACTTAGTAGGCAATGCCTTTAAATATTCTCAAGGAAAGAGGAACCCTAAGTTAACAGTCTCTTTTGGGGTAAAAGAGCTTAAGATGACGATCAAAGATTATGGGATAGGTATTCCTAAGACAGAAGTCCCAAACTTGTTTCAACCCTTCTTTCGTGCAAATAACGCAACCGAAATAAAAGGTACAGGATTAGGGCTTAGTATTGCAAAGGAATATGTAGAGCGTAATAAAGGAACATTAACAGTAAATGCAACCGAAGGAATCGGAAGTAGCTTCGAAATTAAGATCCAAAAATATACGTTATGAGGAAGATATTGATAATTGAAGATGAAAAAACATTACGTGATACATTGTCTGATATACTAGAAATTAGTGGATATAGTGTTGTTCAAGCAAAAGATGGAGAAGAAGGAGTGGAGGTTTTCGCTAAAACAGATCCCGATTTGATAATTTGTGATATCCACATGCCTAAAATGGATGGTTTCGCTGTTTTAAAAATGTTAAGAGCACTTACGCCAGCATCGAAATTCCCTCCGTTTTTCTTTATTTCCGCTAAGGCAGAGCCAGAAAACATTCGTAAAGGAATGAACCTAGGTGCTACCGATTTTGTTACGAAGCCATATGATACTCGAGAATTATTAAACACAATCAAGCTTCAAATCGAAAATAGAAAAAAATTAGAACTAGCAATAATAAAAGATGAGAGAGCTCGAATAGCGCAGGACTTACATGAACGGTTAGAAAACTTAGTTGCGGCTCAGGCGGAAATTCAAAAGGCTGTTGATCGCTTCGATGAAGGGCCCAAAGAGAAGCAATATTTACTTACTAAATCAGAGGAACTACTTAAGCAAGTAATGTCAGAAATACGTTCACTTTCTCCCCGCCTAAAACCAGACTTAATCAAAACGTATGAACTTGAAAATTACCTTAAAACAATCCTTAATCCAGTGGACTCTTTTTCGGGGGGCAAGCTTGATTTAAGTATAAATATAGAGGGAGAGTTGTTACAGCACCAACTTCAAATACTTATGTGCCTAATGGTTCACGAAATGATGAGTAACACACTAAACCATGCAAAAGCTAAAACTATTTCAATTCAGATAATAAGAACAAAAAATGAGACACAATTAGACTTTCAGGATGATGGGATAGGCTTCAACACGAATGAACATACAGAAGGAAAAGGATTATTAAAACTTCGAAAAAAAGTAGCTGAATTGAACGGTGAATTAACCTTAGAATCTGAACCAAATAAAGGTACAAGAATACATCTATCAATCAAAAATGATTATTAAAGTTAAATAAGAGGAGGGAAATCATGTCTTGAAAAACCCATCCTAAATTATATCTGATACACAATCAATCTGAGAAAAGTTATGGAAAAAATACTGATAATAGAGGACGAGCAAAATATACGAGATACTTTACAGGAGATTCTTGAATTTTCGGGCTACGAGGTATTAACGGCTGCTAATGGAAAAATAGGGTATAATGTCATTCTTGATAACCAACCAGACTTAGTACTTTGTGATGTAAATATGCCAGAGTTAGATGGCTTTGAATTACTTGGAGCAATTACTCAACGTTTGAAAGATAAAATTGTTCCTCCTTTCCTTTTTCTTACTGCTAAAGTTGAACGAGAAGATATTCGTCTCGGAATGGGCTTGGGTGCAGACGATTATATTTTCAAGCCTTTTGATACTTTTGATATTTTAAAAATAGTACGACTACGTTTAGATAAACGTCAACAGTTGTTAAAAATGAATCCTCCTACTAAAACAGAAACTGCATTAAAAAACTTTGATAAATTAGCCCTGCCCTCCGAAGATGGTTTAGAATTAATTTCTTTTGATAAAATTATTAAATGTCAGGCTGATAGAGCATATTGTAATTTTTATCTAGTAGATAAGAGAAAGATACTTATTTCTAAACCTATGAAGGATTTTGAAAATTTATTAATCAATAAAGGCTTTTTAAAAGTTCATAAATCTACCATTGTAAACATTAAGTATATTGAAAAATTTATTCAAGGCAAATCAGGTCTTTTATTAATGTCAGATGGTTCATTGGTAAATGTTTCCGTTCGTAAGAAAGAAGAACTGATGAAGCGATTAAAGGGAAAGGCTTAACTGCTTTATTTGCCGTTCATGTTTAGTTACTTTTGATTCATTTAAATCCAATTTTGAGTTTAAATTTCCAAACAAAATAGAATTCAATATCTTCACTTCCAAGACCAAACAATTTATCCATCTAGATCAAACTATCTCGCAAAAAAGACGATAATGATTTCACACACATATACCGTCCAAATCAGGTAATTATTCTCCCCACTTTTCAAAACGTTTAAGTTATTTCCCCTTCAAACCAAACACTGATGAAGAAAAAAATCAAACAAGGCACACGGACCCAGCCATAAAAAATGACAGCAAACACTTGAAGAAAAACTGATAGCAAACAATTTTGCCTGTTGGAACAGCTATGGGGTACTGATGTTGTTGCTAAAAGGCTTAAGGAAATGTTCTTTGAAATGGGCAGCCCCCTTAGAACATGCCTTTTTTGCTAAAGCACTTAGAGGACATTTAATTGATTCGACTACAAGTGATTGTTTATCATATTATTGTAATATAAATCACCTGTTTGATGAAAAATGAGACAGGATTTAAAGGCACTCGCGATGAAATTATAATGCTATAAAACCTTCGTGTATTTCTAAGAAGCTGATTCATTTAAATGTATAAAAAAAAGCGTGTTCAAATCTTCTAGAAAGTCAATAATATTTCTATAAATCAGTTAATAAGATCAAATAGTTTTTCAAAAAGAGATTGAATGTCTTATTTTAGCTAAGTTATAAGAAATAACGATCTGGTTTTAATCTATATTTAATGAACAAAACGCTTTTTTTTAAAGGTTTTTTAACGCTTATTTGTTTCGTGTCAATGGGCTTGGCTTATAGTCAACAAACGCCTATTATCAATTATAGCTCTGATGTAAATGGTCAGGTTCGATTGGAAGTGAATTCATCGACGGCGAATTATTACATTTTAAATGTTCGGCACCATCCAGATTCTGCTTTTGTACACAAAACTTCGATGACGCTTGGGCAGGCAAATACAACGATCATAACAGAACAGCTTGGGAATTATCCTGAAGACCATTACGAAGTGATTGAGTATCCAATTGCCAATCCGAACGATTCAGACGGCGATGGTATTGACGATATCACCGAATTCAATGCAATGCCTGTTGACAACCCAATCAATTTCGCCGATCCAATTGACGAAATAAACGGATTGACAACGATTAACAATTTGACCACATTTAATACCTTATCAATTCAATTAGAGAATGTTCAGTTTTCGCCCTTCTTGGACGGAAAGAAATTTGTGAAATACATTATTCTTGACTTTGATACACCCAATCCAAAGGTTTACTTTATCAATACGAATACACATGCTTTACATGCTGATTTTGGCGCTTTTATGGGCGTAGATCATTTGGCTCCTAGCACGGAAAAAGGACAAGTCGTTTACCATCCAAATGTGTTATCAAACAATGGAACTTTAGGAACATATGCCTTCAATTACAGTAATAATGAAAGTTTAGGTTTTGCTACAGTTCAAAGAACGCATGAGCTTTTGGCAGCAAGTATGCATTTGGTTCAGAACAACTTGTCGTATTATATAAACGTAGGAAACGAGGGAGAATACAACGCTGAAATCGCAGAATATCAAGCTTCAAGAGTATCAATTCTTTTTGAATCAGATGTATACGCAGGATTGGATTACTGGGGGCTTAATCAAAAGGAAGGCTACGGTTTTTTTCGACAAGTTTCATTAAACGAAGTGCCAGGATCAAAGGATATCGTTCTTTACGATGCACTTCCTAATTCGCTTCCTCGTGTTGGAGGAATTATGACTTCTGTAATTCAAACGCCGCTTTCACACGTTAACCTGAGAGCAATTCAACAGGAAATCCCAAATGCATTTATCCGAGATCCTTTGGACATTGATTCAATAGCCGATTTATTAAACCACTATATCTATTTCAAAGTAGATCAAAGTTCGTATACGATTCGAGAAGCAACGCTAGAAGAGGTGAACGCTTGGTATGAAAGTCACAGACCGACGGAACCTCAATTCGCACCGTTGAATTTGGATTACCAAAAGATTAAACCTTTGGACGAGGTAACTTTCCACATGTTTGATGGATTTGGCGCAAAATCAGCAAACGTGTCTACCATGAGGAAGTTTGGTTTTGTTGACAATACGATCCCAGATGGATTTGCAATACCATTTTACTTCTATCAAGAGTTCATGAAATTCAATAACTTTTTTGATGAAATAGAATTGATCATGGCCGATCCTTTATTCATTGCCGATAGAGATTATAGAGATGTCAAATTGGAGGAGTTTCGAGAGCTTATTGAAAACGCTGAAATGCCCGATTGGATGATGACGGAGTTGGCAGAAATGCACGCCGAGTTTCCAGTGGGTTCGTCCGTAAGATGCCGATCGAGCACAAACAACGAAGATTTACCCGGATTCAGCGGTGCAGGGTTGTACGATTCTAAAACACAGAATCCCAGTGAAGGACATATTTCTAAATCCATAAAGCAAGTGTTCGCCAGTTTGTGGAATTTAAGAGCATTTGAAGAGCGTGATTTTTATAGAATCGATCATTTTCAAACATCGATGGGGGTTTTATGCCACCTCAATTTTTCAGATGAAATAATGAATGGGGTAGGTGTTAGTGCTGATCCTATTTACAACACAAGCAACACCTTTTATTTGAACTCTCAATTGGCAAGTGAATTAATTACAAATCCAAACGGAACGGCTCGACCAGAAGAGTTGTTGTTGAATAGATATCCAACGGCACAAAGCAGTTATTCTGTGATTCAGTACTCAAGTTTGGTACCCGGCGATTCTCTGTTAATGACAGATTCACAAATGAATCAATTGAGATCTTATTTATCCGTAATTCACGATGAGTTTACCATTTTGTACCACGCAGAAGACAATGAAACGTTCGCAATGGACATCGAATTCAAAATCACCAGCGATAACCGTTTGGTTATTAAGCAAGCACGTCCTTGGGTTTCTTACGTTGAAGAAGATTATGAAAACCCAGATGAATGCGAATTGTTTTTGTTCCCAAATCCAGCCGAGATTTACATAAACGTAACAAGCGCTAATTGCAGATTGACTTCCTTAAAAGTATTCGATCTTGCAGGTAGAATGATTATTGAAAAGGAACTGGACACTTCGTTCACAAACGCTCAAGTTGATGTTAGTACATTGTCTCCCGGGATTTACATCATTGCTGGTTATTTGGACGATTCAATTAGTACATCAAAGAAATTTCTTATTCGATAACGAGTCAATTTTAATTGTGAATTATTTAGTGCGCCAGAAAATTAATACCCATTGTAACTTGAAACAGGAAAAAGGAATAAAAATCCAGAACCCAAAAGCACCGCAAGAAAAATTATTGACCATTAAACTAATGTTCATTGGGGTACTTTTAATTTCCTTTACATTCGGTTTTGCAATTGGAATTAGTCCCGACATCCTCGCATTGTGCTGGCTGCTTTCCTTTGGAGTTCTATTGGCAGGGCTTATAATTGGTTATGTTGAATTGAAAAGGAACAACAGAGCTTTAATTGGGATCGTTGGTAACCTCGCATTATTAATCCTTTTTATAGTGCTATTTCTATCGTCAATAAAATCTTCTGTAATAGTGCCACCTTCGTAATCATTGAGGGTTTGAATAATTGAAAGAAAGTTGCAACATTGAATGATTGAAGAGAATAAATTAGGTCTGAAGAAATCAAAACTGTACATAAATTTAAGTATTCTAACTAGAATATCAGACTTTCAGCCCGGAATGAATTCAATTGAAATTTCAGGGATTAAGAGTAGCTATTATTGAAAAACACGAAGTAGTTACATAAAAAAAGCACCGCTAACCAGCAGTGCTTTTTCATTTTCAGAACTATTTTTCAGAACTATTTCTTCACAACTGTAATGATTGAATCACCTGATTCGCTGTCAATTCTTAAAAAGTAAATACCCGAATCTAAATTTCCAATATTCGTCGAAGTAGCATTGACAGAAATCTCTTTTACTACTTTTCCTTTCGTATCCATCAATGAAATTGATTTAATTGTACCGAATTGTTCGATGTTCTTAATTTCAAATAGATCCGATACTGGATTTGGGAAAACAACGCTTGAATTAATGTTCAACTCTTCAAGTGAAGTGAAGTCAACAAGAGTACAAGCTGAAGTTTCGGTACAATTGTTAATTGTAATCTCAACCGCATAGTTTCCTGTAATTGCGGTTGGAGAATAAGTAGCATTTGTTTCTCCTGCAATTGCCGCATTTCCATTGTCACAATCTACCCATTGGTACGTTGCTCCAGTTTGATT
>JBLHVW010000147.1:0-9353 GCA_047628775.1 Salibacteraceae bacterium
CTAAAATGAAATAAAGAATGCTCCGCTACGGTTATTTTATGGTAATACTTTACATTTGAAGCCTTAATGATATTCACGTCCGTCATATTCTTATTTCTATTTCTTCCAATCGTTTTGATTGCAAGTAGTGCGATGCCTATTCGAATTAGAAATGTGATTTTACTTTTTGCAAGTTTGTTTTTCTACTCCTGGGGGGAGTCGGAAATCGTGGTGATCATGATCGCTTCAATTCTTCTGAATTATACCGTGGGCGTTATGATGAACCAGCCCAATCAATGGCGGAAACTCATTCTCACCATCGGAATTGTTCTAAATCTGGGACTTCTTTTTTGGTTTAAATATTTCAATTTCCTTTTTGATAACGTCAATAATTTCCTCGAATTGACAGGTGCAGACAAGCTTCATTTGGATAAAATTCACCTTCCGATTGGAATATCATTTTTCACATTTCAAGGGATTTCATACATCGTTGATGTGTATCGAAATCAAGCCAAGGCTCAAATGAATCCGATTAAAATTGGACTTTATATTTCTCTTTTTCCACAATTGATTGCAGGTCCAATTGTTCGGTACACGGACATCATGGATCAAATTGACAAACGTCGAACGACTTTGGATCGATTGTTTGAAGGAAGTAAACGGTTCATCGTTGGATTTGCCAAAAAGGTCATTATAGCGAATGGTGCGGCTCAAATTGCCGATGCGATATTTGATAGTAATGTGGGAGAGTTAAGCTCACTAGCCGCTTGGGTTGGAATTATAGCTTATACAATTCAAATCTATTTCGACTTTTCTGGATACTCAGACATGGCAATTGGACTGGGGAAAATCTTAGGATTTGATTTCGAAGAGAACTTCAATTTCCCTTATGTCGCAAGATCGATTCGGGATTTTTGGAGAAGATGGCACATTTCACTTTCGACATGGTTCAGAGATTATCTATATATCCCGTTGGGTGGAAATAAAAAAGGGGAGAGGCGAACATACCTCAACTTATTAATCGTTTTTATTTTGACTGGATTTTGGCACGGTGCAAGCTGGAGTTATATGTTCTGGGGCGTGTTTCATGGTATGTTCTTAATTATAGAACGCTTAGGGTTCAGTGCGATTTTGTCCAAGATGATTGCTCCACTTCAACACTTGTACCTACTTTTGGTGGTGATGATCGGCTGGGTGTTTTTTAGAATCGAAGACATAACCGATGCATTCGATTATTTGGGCGTACTCTTCGGAAACGGATCTGACGGATCTGTTGTGCCGTTCGTAAATAACTACACCCTACTCGCGCTCTTGTTGGGTTTCATTTTCTCCGTAAACATCAAGCAAGGAATTCAGTTTATTGAAACGAGCACTGGACTTTCTCGATTTCGGGTTTACATGGAACTCCGAACGGTTCTTTACCTGTTTTTCCTCTTTCTAATTTTCTTTTTCTCAATCACGGAAATTGCAAGTGATACGTACAATCCATTTATTTACTTAAGATTTTAGAAATGGAAAAAGCGACTAAAAACAAAGGGTTTATGCTCAGCGATATCAAAAAGTTGATTTTCGTTGTACTATTTTTCTGTATTCTAATTATTCCATCAATTCAAATGATCAAACCGATTGTTGAAGTGGGCGAAGTTGAGTCCTTTGATGAGAAAAGAAAATTGGCAACTTGGAAGGATGTGGATACGAAATCCGCTGATAGTTTTATCGCAACTTATGAAAGGTATTACAAGGATAATTTTGGATTTCGAGATTTGTTTATCTCCTTGAACAACCGATGGAAAGTTCAGCAATTCAAAGTTTCGCCAATTGAAACGGTCTTGATTGGAAGTGAGGGCTGGTACTTTATTACGATCAAAAATAGCGTCGAAGATCATACGGGAAAAATTAAAATGAAAGAGGAGGATTTGCATTCGATTCGAGAAAATTTAGAATACAAACGCGATTATATTGAAAGCCGAGGAGGTAAATTCTATTTGGTTGTTCTTCCAGACAAAATGAGTGTTTATTCAAGGTATTTGCCCTATTTGAATCAAGGAGAGAATCCAACACGGTTTGATCAAATCCTAAAGTATTGCGACGGAAGCGGAGTTGAAATCGTTGACATGCGAGCAGAATTGCAAGCACGTAGTGAACGCGAATTGGTGTATCAAAAAACGGACTCGCATTGGAACAAAAATGGTGGATTTGTGGGATATCAAGTCATCATGGAGCGCTTGAAAAAAGACTGCCCTAAACTCAATGCGTATTCGCGCGATCAATTCAATACTGCAAAAGAGGGGACGCGAACAGGTGATTTGACAACAATTGTTGGTGTGGCGGCATACGAGGAGAATGTTCGGTTTTTCTATGAGACAAAGCCAAACGTATACAGGGGTAAAGTTGAACTATTGGAGAAATTCCAAGATTACAATGTGTCTTACAAAGCAACGTTTAGTTTCCTTAATCCAACGTTGCAAGAACCTAAATTAATGGTTATCAACGATTCGTATATCAATTATGTTTATCCTTTCCTTGGAAATCACTTTTCAGAAAGTCACTATTTCTGGTCACACGATTTCAGAGAAGAATTAGTCGATGAGATAGATCCTGACATTTTTATTCAACTCATTGTAGAGCGAAGTTTACCCGATATTGTTGCATTGGATAAATAGTTCAGACGCAATAAAAATCACGCCATTCATAGGACGGTTTATTTTCGCCAAAGTACTATTTTACCTTCGAATTGAGCGAGCTGATAAAAGTGTTTTCGATCGCATGCCTAAAGCCAGAATACTAGTTCTAAGTGCAAAAGAGAATTAATAAATTTTCGTTTGTTGCACTGTCTGCTGCGGAGTATAGCGGACGCTACTAATTCATAAAAACGTCCTTGAAAAAGAAGAAAAAGACTGCAGCATGCGCAGGATCAACTCCTTTTGCCGTTCCAATTTGGCTTCCTTTGTAATACACATCACTATCTGATTGGATTTCTCCAACTTCACTTCCACGGTAATAAACGTCTCCATCCGATTGGATCTCGCCAATTTTAGAACCTTTGTAATATATGTTTTGAGCAGACGCGTTCGAAATAGCGAATGCAACTAGTAATGTGGTAAGAATGTATTTCATAGTGGTTAAAGTTTGATTAGCGTGAATTGTAATTTAATTCTGTGGGTATAATTTACGAAATTATTGGCATAAAAAAAGTCTCATCTTTCGATGAAGCTTTCATTCTGTGTGCGCATCACAACCAAAGTCGAACCATTGAGCAAGGATTATTTATACACTTCAATTGAAATTGCACTTTTTAACTATTAGCGCACTCATATTGACAATTATCATCACAGGATCTAAATTTCAACAGTTACCTATTCATACTCAACAAAAAACATATTGTACTCAATATTTCCCAATTTAAATATACTTTTCATTTGAATTTGCATTAAGTTTAACGCATAAATGAGACTATTTCTATTTCTATTTTTAATTTCAACTCAAGTATTTTCACAAAACGATCTTGAAAAAGGTAAGTTGTTTTTGGAACAATCTAATTGCGATTCTGCACGTATTTGTTTTAACTCTGCAATAGCTGCTTGTGAGGGTAACTGTTCTAACTCTACTGTTGCAAATTACAAAACCTACCTTGGTAAAAGCCTCCAGCTAAGTGATAAGTATGATGAAGCTTTGGTGCAATTCATGGAAGCAATTGAATTAAGTAAAAAACACAGTAACACAAATAGCGAATGGCTTGCCAGAATTTCATTGGCGGAGTTGTTTCGGAAATTGGAGAGGTTTAAAGAGGCTGAATCGATGCTAAAAGAAGGTTTAGTTTTAGGCTTAAAGGGAGAAATATCCCAAGAAAACTTGGCTAATTTGTATAATCGATATGCGGCTATATTGCATCAATATGGTACAGAAGATCCAAAAAGGTATGAGAAAGTTGTTAGTTATTCAAAAGAAGCTATCCGGATAAGTCAGATTCTCAATTTACTTAGTATTCAGGCGTCTTCTTATAATGAACTTGGGTTATACTATTTCAATGAACAAGATTTTGAAAAAGCTGATAGTTATTATAAACAAGCCTTAAAAATTGAGCGAGATAGAAATAATCCAAGAAATGTGGCTCAAGTTCTAATGAATTTAGCGAGGCTTTATAGATACGATGATCGTAGACCAGAGGCTTTGGAGTGTTCAAGTGAGGCAATGGATTTAATAAGCACTACTAATTGGGTAGAATTAAAGAAAGACGTTTATTATATGCATAGTATGTGTCTTTATGACTTGAAGAGATACAAAGAATCAAGGGACTTTTTAGATCGTGGACAAGGTTTTTTAGTGGCGATAAAGGATATTGAATCCAAAAAAAAATTAGTCGAAATAGAAGTGAAATACAAAGTAGAAGAGAAAGAGTCTCAAATAGTGTTAGAGAAACAAAATGTTGAGCTTGCTAGAAATGAAACGATTAGAAAGACAAGCCAACGTGACTATATTGTGTTTTTCAGTATTATTCTCATTCTCTTATTGTTATTGCTCCTGTTTGCTTATTATAAGATTAAGCAAATTAACACCCTCTTAGAAAGGAACATTCAACAAAAGGAAGTGTTGCTGCAAGAGGTTAACCATAGAGTGAAAAATAACATGCAAATGGTTTCAAATTTATTAGAGTTGCAAATGTCTCATGTTAGTGATGAAAATTCTAAAAATGCTTTAAATGAGGGTGCTACTAGGATAAGAGCACTTGGATTTGCTCATCAAAAGCTATATCAAAATGAAAAAATTCAAACGATAGATACAAAAGAATATTTTGAGCTTATTGTCTCGTATATTATAAGAAATGCAGGTTGTGATACAGACCTGAATTTTATGTGTGACTATAACATTCATATTGAAAAGGCACAAGCCATCGGATTTATATTAAATGAATTGATTACGAATTCAATTAAATATGCTTGGGATACAAGTGATACGAATAAAAAAATAAGTGCTTCAACTGTAATTGAAAATGATCAGGTGGTATTTATGTATGCTGATAATGGGAAAGGGTTTCCTAATGGGTTTAACATTAAGAAAGCTAGTTCTTTAGGCTCTACCTTAATTTGTTCTTTTGTTGATCGGCAATTGGAAGGGACTATAGAAACGGAGAACAATAATGGTGCTCATACCTTAATTAAATTTAATAAAAACATTGGCAACTAGAATCTTAATAGCAGAAGACGATATATTTATTTCAGAGCAACTAAAAAATGTGCTGATTGATTTAAGTTATGAAGTTTGTGGAATTGTTTCATCCTATAAAAAGGCGATTGAATTTCTTGAAAACAATGAACTTCCGGATATTGCTATCCTAGATATTCGGATGCACAATGAGGATCAGGGTCTAGAAATAGCAAATGATCTCAAAGGTAAAAATGTGCCGTTTATTTTTACGACATCTTTTACTGATAAAAAGACGGTTCAAAGTGCTGTGAATTATGAGCCTAAAGGGTACATAGTAAAGCCTTATTCTGGTGAGGAAATAGCAAAGGTGTTAGGCAAAGTTTTGGATGAGTTACAGCCTAAATTTCTTTTGATTAAGGATAAACACATGACCTTAAAAATTCCTGCAAATGAAATATTGTGGGTTAAGTCGGATAATATGTATGTTGAAATTAAGACAATTGAGAAACAGTATCTACATAGGGCAAAACTTACTGAAATTCAAAGTTTATTACCAAATAATACTTTTGTTAGAGTCCATCGATCATTCTTAGTAAATAGGGAATACATAGATAAAACAAGTATTCAGGCTGTATATATTAAAGGCCAAGAGATACCTGTATCAAAAAATTATAAAGAAAATTTAAAGTCTATTTTTTAGTATATCACTGCTTTTTTTTGAAAAAAAACAGTGAGTTTTATAATTACTGACTTCAGAGTTGTTTAAAAAATGCAACCTTATTCAAATCTAAACAATGGACAAACGCCTAATAATTCTTCTATTTCCTTGGGTAAAACGCCAAATTCAATAATAAAATATTCAAACTCAACATGTTTTTTTTTAGTTACACTTTGATGACTAGGTTCGCAACCTAATTTAAATCAACTGATGAAAAAAACATTATTATTAACTATGCTTTTAGCAAGCATAACTATACAAGCACAAACTTCATATACAGTAACTAACACTAATGATGCTGGCGCTGGCTCATTAAGAAATGTTGCTGCGGGTATTGCTGCTGGAGATACAATTCGTTTTAACCCTAACATTATAGCTGCTGGTTCTGACACTATAACATTAACAACAGGCGAAATTGACTTTGGTAACAAAGGAGTTATTATAAAAGGCTTGTACAATGCCACAGATACCATGTACATTTCTGGAAACAACAACTCTCGAATTTTTTCATTTAATGGTGCTGGTGAAGTAGTATTAGACTCTCTAGTATTAATCAATGGGAATGGAATAGGGGCTACAAACTTAGGCTCTGGCGGAGCAATTATGAGGTCTGAATGTACAGGTACTTTATTTGTTGATAATTCTATAATATCAGGCAATACGAGCTTTGATCTTGGAGGTGGTATTTATTCGGTTTCTAATGCTTCATCTTCTTCCATAACTGTCACCAATTCTATAGTTTCAGGTAATACTGCATTGAATCATGGAGGTGGGATTTATTCTTTTTCTGATTCTGACCCTTCTTTCATAATTGTCACCAATTCTACAATATCAGGCAATACAAGCGATTATAGCGGCGGCGGGATTTATTCTTTTTCTTCTTCTTCTTTTGTAAGTGCCATCAATTCTACGGTATCAGGGAATACTGCTAGCAGTGAAGGTGGCGGGATATATTCTTTTTCTTTAACTTTTTCTTCTTCCACAATTGTCACGAATTCTACGGTATCAGGTAATACTGCAAATTATGATGGAGGCGGGATTTATTTCAATTCTATGATAACAATTACAAGTAGTATTATAGCTGAGAACGGTAATGGAATTAGTGGTATTTATCCATTAGCAATTACTTCTGGCGGGTATAACATCTTTAGTGATGCACCAATAGGCGGAACTGTTACCACTGATCAAACAGGAGTTACAGCTGCACAATTAAACCTACAACCTTTAGCATTTAATGGTGGATCCACCCAAACGATGTTGCCAGGAGCGGGAAGTGTGGCTATAAATCTGGGAGACCTTAATGATATGAGTGATGCACAAAACCGTTCAGTGTCAGAAGGAAGAAGAGATGTAGGTGCAGCAGAAACCGTTTGTGCAACAACTGCTGGAGTACATAACGAAACAGTATGTTTTGGAGGTAGTATTGTTGTGAATGGAAATACGTATGATGCAAACACTTTAACAGGAACAGAGGTATTTACAAATGTAGGAAGTGGCAATTGCGATAGTACCGTAACGGTAACACTAACAATAGAAAGTGCAATAGATGTAACTACTGCAACAACTAACCAAACAATTACAGCCAACCAAACAGGAGCAACTTACCGTTGGTTAAATTGTAACAACAGTTATACAGTTATTGCTGGTGAAACTAGCGTGAGTTTCATAGCAACGGCTAATGGCGATTATGCAGTAGAAATCACAATTGGTAGTTGTGTAGATACATCAGCTTGTGAAAATGTGAGTAATGTTGGAATTAATGAAAATAATTTTGGCGACAACATTAAACTTTACCCAAACCCAACAAAAAGTTATGTTGTTATTGATTTTGGAGCGGCAAAAGATGCAACTGTTTTAGTTACTGACCTTACAGGTAAAGAAGTATTGTTAGTTGAAAACATAAACAGTAGTACCATTACCTTAAATACAAGCTCATTGAATAAGGGACTTTATTTTGTAACAATACAGAGTAACAACGATCAGAAAATATTGAACTTGGTTAAACGATAAAATTTAGAACTATGAAAAAGATACTATTATTAAGTATGCTTTTAGCAAGCATAACTTTACAAGCACATCAATGTTACAAATGGAAAAACAGCAGACAATAAAGGCGCTTATGAGCTGCCATTGCTAAAAGGAAGCGTAATTGTAGCTGATCGATTTTACAATGATTTTTCATTACTCAATGTTTGGGACAGCAAAGGTGTATATTTTGTCATTCGCCATAAAGACAACATCAAGTTCAGTACTGTTAAAGAAAAAGAATTACCCGATAATAGACACCAACACATCTTGAAAGATGAAATCATAGAACTAACGGGCTTGGAATCAAAAAAGAAATATCCTAAAAGGCTTAGAAGGGTAGCTATCTGGGATGAAGAGAATCAGCAAATCATTGAAGTTATCACTAACCAAATGTCTTGGACAGCAAATACCGTTAGTGAGTTATGTAAAAGCCGTTGGCAAGTTGAGATATTTTTCAGAGAGATAAAACAACTCCTTCATATAAAGTCGTTTATTGGAACCAGCGAAAATGCAGTAATGATACAAATCTGGACAGCTTTGATTACCATACTTATCCTAAAAGCACTTAAGGCAGCTGCTAAATTTAAATGGCATTTATCTAACCTAGTTGCCTTTATTAGGCTTAATATCTTTGTCAAAATTGATCTCCAACAATGGTTGGATCAACCATTTCTAGAATGCAATGATCCACCAAAAGTCCAATTGTATCAAGGGGTTCTTTTTTGAAATCAACTTTTTTCGCGCTGAAAGCCAATAAACAGGTCTGATTTTTTGGAAATCAGAAACGTTTAGGACGCTATTGATTCATAATACAACAAACGCAATTGATGGTCATTTTGCTGATTTAAAGAACAAACTCAGAAATCATAATGGATTATCTATGAAAAGAAAAATGAAATTTATTGATGCTTTTCTTAAGGTATAAACTTTATGAAGTTTACAGCCTAATTTTTGTCCACTTGAAAATATCTAGTTAAAAACAGCCTAACTTTTGTCTATTACGCCAGAATGGCGCCTGTAATATAAAGCTTATCAAAAGCGTTTGACATACCGTTCGTTTCATCTATAATGGACATCGTGGTCATCATATAGATGGACATGAAATAGTTGCCGAAATAATCGAAAATTTTCACGAATAGGGCAAACCCTGCCAACTTTACAATAAGGGACGTGAGCGCTGTGTTCTTCATTTATTCTATTACTTCATATAAACTTCCTTGAAAAAGAAGAAGAAGACAGCGGCATGTGCTGGATCAACTCCTTTTGCCGTTCCAATTTGGCTTCCTTTGTAATAAACATCACCATCGGATTGGATTTCTCCAACTTCACTTCCTTTGTAATAAACATCTCCGTCTGACTGGATCTCACCAATTTCACTTCCTTTATAGTAGATGTCACCGTCGGATTGAATTTCACCGATTTCACTTCCTCTGAAATAGATATCACCATCCGATTGAATTTCTCCTACTTCAGAGCCGTTTAC